>JAICUO010000630.1 GCA_025935815.1 Streptosporangiaceae bacterium | reverse complement strand
CGCCGCCGTGGTGGATGACCGAGCCGGGCACGCTGGGCCGTAGGCCCTCCGACGCCGCCTTGCTGCTGGTCACCACCTCGGTGAGCACTATCGCGTCGGTGCCCTCGATCAGCCGTCGCACGCACGCGGTGAGGTACTCGGCGGTGATGACGTCATCACGCGGCTGTTCCGCCTCATCGAGCGCGGCGAGGGCCTGGGCGTGCCGCGCGGCCTGCGACCGACGACGCTGATCGACCGCCTGGGGACGAACGAGGTCCGGGCTGGCTGCCAGGTAGGCGGTGATCTGCTCCACGGCTACCTTCGTCGAGGCGGCGGCGAAGCGCCTGGCGGGGGTGTACCAGGTCATGATCGCCGGCTTCACCGGGTCCACGTCAACGTAGTAGATCGCCGCGCCGGGGGACGGCTTGTTCACCGCCGGGATCCACGGCACGTCGCTGTCCAGCACCAAGATCACGTCAGCCTCGGCCAGCACCGGGTTTTGCCCGACGCTGTGGTACTGGAAGCCGGCGTGCAGCGGGTGGTCGAAGGGGAAGTTGACGTGGTAAGCCATCGCCTCCACGACCGGGATGGCCAGCAGTTCCGCGAGCGCCACCAGGGAGGGCACTGCTGCGGGGTCGCGCCCCAGGTAGGAGGTCACGATCAACGGATGCGAGGCGCCGGCGAGTGCCCGCGCGATCTCCGCGGTCACCTCGGCCGTGAGCGCGCCCGGGGCGACGGCGGAGAACCCGGCGCCGTCCACGGCATAGGGGGTGAGCGGCTCCTCCATCACCTCGCGGGTGGCCGTCAGGTACACCGGCCCGGCCGGCTCGCTGCGGGCCAGCTGCAGCGCGCGGTGCACGAGCTGCTTGACGTTGCGCCCGCTGCGGATCTCCTGGTCGTACTTGACGTAGTTGCGCAGGATGCCACGCTGGTCGCGGACGTCTTGGATCCACTGGATGAATTCCGTCCGTCCGCCGGGCAACTCGCCCTCTTGCGTCGCGGGAACGGACCCGGCGAACACCAGCACGGGAACCCGGCCACGCAACGCGTTGCCAACCGCGCCCGCGACGTTGGTCGTGCCCGAGTCGACGTGCACGAGGACCGCCTGCGGCTCGCCAGTGACCATGGCGTACGCGTGCGCCGCGGAGATGGCCACCACCTCGTGCGGGCAGATGATGAGCTCGGGGAACTCCGCTGCCCGGCCCTCAGCGCGGGCGACCGCCAAGGCCTCGATCAGGCCCGGGTGGTCGCTGCCAAGGTTGGCGAACAGGTACTTGACGCCCGCCTCGGCGAGAGCCTCGAGGAAGGCGGTGCTCGTCGTGTAATAGCCCTCAGACACGCCCTTATTCTGCCGGCAACCCCGCACCGAACGCTAGGTGCGGGGCACCAAAACAGCGGGCCCGGAGTTCTAGTAGCGCCCCGCCGCCTGCATCGACATGGCGTGCTCGACCAGGGTGACCAGGATCGCCTTGGTCGACTCACGGTTGCGCGCGTCACAGGGAATCACCGGGACGTTCGACGGGATCGCCAGGGCCTCGCGGACATCGTTCGAGCGGTGCGGGAACTGGCCGTGGAAGCCGTTGATCCCGATCACGAACGGCAGGCCGCTCGCCTCGAAGTAGTCCACGGCCGGGAACGAGTCCGCCAGTCGCCGGGTGTCCACGAGGACGATGGCGCCGATCGCGCCCTGGATCAGGTCATCCCACATGAACCAGAACCGGTGCTGTCCGGGCGTGCCGAACATGTAGAGCACCAGGTCCTTCTCCAGCGTGATGCGGCCGAAGTCCATGGCGACCGTCGTGGTGTTCTTCTCCGGAACGTGGGACAGGTCATCCACGTCGGTGGAGGCCACGGTCATCACGGCCTCGGTGGTCAGCGGCTGGATCTCCGACACCGAGCCGACGAAGGTCGTCTTGCCCACGCCGAAGCCGCCCGCGACGACGATCTTCACCGACGTCATCGCCGACGCGTCCCCGCCTCCGTGCGGGCGTGCGACGCTAGATCTTACGGAGTCCACTAAGCACCCTTTCAAGCAGATGAAGGTCAGGGCGGCCTTCCGAATCGTCACGCTGATGGATGCGCACGAGCCCGTCCGCGCTCATGTCCGCGACCAGGATGCGCGCAACTCCCAGCGGCATCCGCAGCACCGCGGAGATTTCGGCGACGGACCTCCAGTCAAGGCAGAACTGCAGGATCGCCTGGCATTCCGGTGCCAGCACGGAGAGATCTCTGGGCTCGTACACCGTCGCGGTGACCAGGGCCTCAAGCGCGAGCTTGTACCTCGGCTTGGTGCGGCCGCCGGTTACCGTGTATGGCCGTACAAGGCGACGCGGTTCAGGAGACTCTTCCTCAGCAGGGAACTGCTGAGGAAACGCACCACTACGCTGCGATGAGTCATCCCACGACCCGGGAGCTCTCCCCGACCAACTGGTCGGTGGCCCCACACGGTCGTCACCGCGGCCAGGACTGGCCACAGAGTCCCCCAGAGAAGCTGCCTTGAGCGCTGATCATCGTCTGTCTCCTGGAATAGCACCTTGCATGACACCACCGCGCGCCGCCGGGGTCAGCACCCTTCCGGCACGCTCGACAAGCAAAGTCATCTCGTAGGCGACAAGGCCGAGGTCACAGGTGGAGGCGGCGAGTACCGCCAGGCTGGCGCCGTTGCTGATCGCCATGATGACCAGCACTCCGCGCTGCATCTCGACCACCGTCTGCACGACCTGCCCGCCCTCGAAGACGCGGGACGCGCCTTGAGTGAGGCTGGTGAGGCCGGACGTGACCGCCGCGAGCTGATCAGCGCGCTCTTGCGGGAAGCCCGCCGAGAACGCGAGCGGGAGGCCGTCAGATGACACGACGACCGCGTGCGCAACGTCCGGGACCCGCTCCACGAAATTCGTGATCAGCCAGCTGAGGTCCTGGACGGGGCGTCCTGGCGTGCTCACGCGCGCTCCTCTCCTCGCCCGTACATGCTGACATATGGCATGCAGGCTCCTCGTGCCGTGATTTCTCTATCAGTGGGTCTCATCCGACTTATGGCTCCTCGTTCTGGGGTGCGGCCGCACGCGCATCGCGCACGCCGCGCTGGAAGCTCGCCATCCGGTTACGGATATCGTCCGCCGACCGGGCTGGCGGCGCGGCCTCGGGGGTGCCCTCGCCTCCGCCGACAGATCCGGGTACGAGGTTAGCCCTTGGCACTCGCTTGGGCAGCCCGGCTGTCGTGGTCTCTTCCGCGGTAGGCGACGCGACAACTTGCGCCGCTCGCCATCCTTCGTCGGCTGGTGAGTTCCAGCCGCCGCTGTCGCCCGGGCTCACGGTCCCGCTCGCGGTGGTGCTGCTCTGGCTCAGGCTCTTGCCGCTACGCCGGAACCAGTCCGACTCCAGCGAGTCGAAGATCGGCAGTCGCTGGTCTTGCGCCGGGCTCACCGACGGCGGAATGGTCACCTGGCTGCCGTCGGAGCCTCCGCCGAATCCCGCCACCGGCGACGGGCCGGATGCGCCGGAGCCGCCGAGGGTGGGGAACGGGCCGGTGGAACCGGGGCCGCCGAGGACGGGTGCCGGGCCGGTGCTGCCGGGTCCAACCCCGCCGCTGAGCCCGTTCAGGCCCGCCGGGGGCTCGTCGAAGACTGGCCGCCGACTGGTCGGGAAGTCGCCAGCACCGCCGAAATCGCTGTCGCTGCCGAAGTCGTTCCCGGTTCCGCCGAACGCGGGGCCTCCGCCTGGGGTTCCCGCCCCGATGCCGAGGCGGGAACCACTGCCGTTGCCCGGCAGCTGAGTGCCCGGCTGCCGCGTCGGCAGGCCGTTGCCGCCCGCGGCGGGCTCGTCATGACTGCCGAAGCCGCTGCCGCTGCCACCTCGCGTGGGCAGCCCGCTGCCACCGAAGGTGGAATCGTCGCCGAAGCCGCTGCCGCCGCCAAATGCGCCGCCGCCGAACGCGCCGGAGCCGTTACCGCCGTTGTTGCCGGGCGCTAGCCGCGGTATGCGGGACGCCGCGGCCGCGGCCGCGTTGCCCGCCCCGGGACCACCGGGGCTGCCGAAGCCGCCGCCCGTGCCTTGCCCGCCGAGCCCGCCACCGGAACCGCCGAAACCAGGACCGGGGGCGCCGGGGCCGCCGAAGACACTGCTGGAAGCACCGCCTGAGCCGCTGCCGAAACCGCCGGTCGGGGCGGACAGCGACGGGGCCGGGCCGTAGTCGTCACTCTCGAACTTGCGGAGCCGGCCAAGGGGCGCCGCGGCCTCGGGGGCCGCGACCGACTCAGGCAGCCAGATCAGCGCGGTGAGGCCGCCGGACTGCGCGTGCCGCAGCCGGACCCGGACACCGTGGCGGGCCGCCAGGCGGCCGACCACGAACAGGCCCATGCGGCGGGAGACCGCGACGTCGACGACCGGCGGGTTGTCCAGCCGCCAGTTGGCGTGCGCCATCTCCTGCTCGGAGATGCCCACGCCGTTGTCGGTAATGTCCAGGAGGACGCCGCCGCTGTTCAGCGGCTGGCCGGTCACGTATACCTGGGTGTCCTCGGGCGAGAACGTGGTGGCGTTCTCG
>JAICUO010000523.1 GCA_025935815.1 Streptosporangiaceae bacterium | reverse complement strand
GACGAGCAGGTCGCGGAGGAGGCGTCCTAGGTCGCCGGCAGCGTCCCGGGTCACTGGCGGCGAAGCACGCGGGCGATGCCAGCGGCGATGGTGGTCGCGAAGATCCACCCGCTCGCGATGAGGAAATACGCGAGCCATCGCTGGGGACCTTGCGGGTCGTAGGCGCCGCGCATCCCGAGGTTCACCAGGGGCACTAGGAGGTCCACGGTATAGATGAACGGATTGAAGGCCGGAGGCGGATTACCGCCAAGCGGGGGCGGATGGTGCAGGGCGAAGACCAGCGTGCCCACGCACAGGAACGCGGCGAGCCAGCCGCCCGCGCGCAGGGGGCGGTAGCCGTAGCCGACGCTGACTTCCTGGATCCACGCCCAGGTCTGGCCGTACCACGGCAGTTGCTCACGCCGGTCGCGCTCCTTGGCGAGCAGTACCGCGCGAGCACTGGCGTCAGCGCCGTGACGCCGGTACATGGCGGCGAGAGTCTCGTAGTTCCCGACCACGTAGCCGTCGGGGTCGCGGCGCAGCCACCGGACGCGCGCGAGCGCGGACAGGGGCGGGTCCAGGGCGTCGTAGCTCAGCCCGGACAGCCGCATCGTCGCCGGCCAGCACGCGGGATCATCACGGATCACCGAGAACCGCGAGAACCGCAGGTCGATGACGGCATCCGCCTGGAGCCCGGGACCGAGCACGAGCGTCGTGGCCTGGACGTGCCGCCACCGCATTCCCTCGCCGTGCGGGTCGGCGAGGCGCGCGTCGGTGACCAGCAGCTCAGCTCCCAGCCGCGCCCCCGCTAGCCGCATCGTCCCCTCGACCGAGAACCCCCGGTACAGGGCGAGGTTACGGCCGATCCGCACGCCCCAGGCGACGAGCGCGTCGCCGTGCGGGTTGCGCAAGGACGCGCCCCGGAAGTTCACGTCCTGCTCGATGGTGGCGTCGACCAGCGTGATCTGCCCGGAGCAGGAGAACCCGTCGCGGGCCAGGAACCGGGCGCCGACGTAGAGGTTGCGGCCATAGATGGCCACGCCGCCTTCGCACACCAGCGTGGCGCCGTCCAGCAAGATCAGCCCGCCGACGCGCGCCCCGCCCAGCCGGATCGCCCCTTCCACCGTCGCGCGCGCGGCGATCAGGTCATCATCGACGACGAGCCGGTTGGCCTGCATGGCGACCGCCCCCGGATTGCGAATCCGGGAGTCCTCGATGTTCAGCGCTCCGGTTACATGCGCCCCGGTCAGCAATACCTGTCCCGTGCACTCGCAGGCGCTCATCGTCAGGTCGCCGTCGATCTCCGCCCGCGGGGCGAGCAGCCCGCTCAGTCGCGAGCCATGCAGGTCAACATCCGTGGCCCGCACGCCGGACAGGTCGATGGCGGAGTCGAACGTGCAATGCCCCAGCCGTACCGGCCCGCTGATGACCGCGTGCCCGAGGGCGACAGTCCCGGTGATCAGGGCGCCGTCCAGCCGCAGGGCGGCGATCCGGCCCGGCTCGGCGGGCACCGCGCCCAGCAGCAGCGCTCGGATCACCTCAGCCCGGACGGTGCGCGCCCACACGCCCCACGCGCTGGCCAGGTCCACCAGTTCCCCGCGCGGGAACGCCTGCCACAGCGCGCGTTCAGGCTGGGTCAGCTTGTCCGGATCCACGTGTCACATCGTGCTGTATCCCGATGGCGCCGTCGAGCGGTTAGGAGCAGCTGGGCCATGGTCGCCAGCGGGGAACCGGTGAACTTCGACCGGGCGGCCAGCGCGAACGTCTCACTGGATCAGGAGCACCGGGTCGACGATTCCCTCGAGTGGTGGTCGTTGGAGCGGCCCGCGTGACCCGGCGCACCGTGGCCGGCCAGGGTCAGTTCGGCTCGGTCGAGGGTGACCTGGAGGTTGTTCGCGCCGATGAGGTCGCGCGCCTCCTGGAGGCTCAGCCAGCGCAGCGGGGCGTCCGCCGACTCCGGCGCGATCGCCTCCGGGCGGGCCGTCGCCATGACGTAGCGCAGGTCAGCGTGCTCGTGCGCGGGCTCGCCCTTCCCCGGGGCGACGGCGCAGATGACCACGTGGCGCAGCCGGGCATCTGGCCAGGGCCGCAAGTCGGGCAGGCCGGTTTCCTCCCGCGCCTCGCGCAGCGCGATGGCCAGCGGGTCGCTCTCCCCCGGGTCACCGTGCCCGCCGACCTGCAGCCAGCGCTGCTGTCGCTGGTGCCAGCGCAGCAGGACGCGCCCGCTGTCGGGGTGCACGATCAGCGCCGACGCCGTCAGGTGCAGCGAAGTTACCCGCGACCAGGGGTTCCCGCCCCCGGCGAGCAGCGCCCGGATCCGCGCGACGTCTGCCTCCTCGGTCTCCCCGGTGGGCTGGTAGCGGTCAAGCCAGTCGTTTGCCACCCGGTCATCCTGTCATCAATCCTGGCGCGCGGGTGCCTGACGGGGACTTAGGAGCGCTTAAATTGACCTATGACGATGCTCTCCGGCGCGCAGGTCGCGACCCTGTGGCGCTACCCGGTCAAGTCCATGCAGGGCGAGGAGCTCAACGCCGCCGACGTCACGGCGGCGGGCTTGCTCGGTGACCGCAAGTTCGCCGTGGTGGACCGCGCGACCGGCAAGGTCGCCGGGGCGAAGAACCCCCGCAAGTGGCCGGGCTTCTTCTACTTCCGCTCCGCGTACGTCGCTCCGCCTGTGGGCGGCACGGACCTCCCCGCTGTCCGGATCACGATACCCGATGGCGCCTGCGCGACCAGCGCGGACGCTGAGCTTCCGAAGCTGCTGTCGGCCGCGCTCGGCCGCGAGGTGGCGCTCTCGGCGGGCCTTGAGACGGCCAGGGCCGAGGACCTCGAGGACGCCAGTGACGAGGTCATCACCTGGGAAATGCCGCCGGGTACGTTCTTCGACTCGGCCCCGCTCCACCTGGTGACCAGCGCGACGCTGGACAAGCTGCGCGTGCTGTACCCGGCGGGCCGGTTCGAGCCCCGCCGGTTCCGGCCCAACATCATCATCAGCACTGCGCCCGAGGCCGAGGGGTTCGTCGAGAACGACTGGGTGGGCCGCGAGATAGCCATCGGGACTCAGGTCCGGCTGCGCGTGACGATGACCACCGGGCGCTGCGTGATGACTACCCTGCCCCAGGGCGACCTGCCGCACGACCGCGGCATCTTGCGCACCGCGGCCCAGCACAACCAGGCTCAGGTTGGCGTCTACGCCGAGGTCGTGGCGGGCGGGCGCGTCACGCGGGGGGACGCGGTGACCGTTCTGGCCTCGCCGTAACCGAGCAGGTGTTCTAATTCCTGGCAGTTGACATTCTGGTCGTACGCCTGTTCTAATACTGAGCATGGGTGTAGCTCTCGGGACAGCGACCCGACCGGGGTGGCCAGATCCGGCCTCCGGGGCGGTGCCAGCTGCGGCACAGCGCTTCCCGGCGGCACAGCGCTTCCCGGCGGCACAGCGCTTCCCGGCGGCACAGCGCCCTCCGGCCGCCGCGAGCCGCACGCCCGTGCACGGCCCGCCTGTCGTCCGCGCGGCCGCCTGAGCAGGGCGCCGTCGGCGCTTCGGCCCCGCGCGCTTGCTTTACCTTGTTCGACCCGGTCGGCAGACCGGCATTTCCGGCACAGGCCACTCGTAAGGGGTGACAATGAACAGCGATTTCGAATATATAACCTATGTCGATGGCGAATGGCCTGACGCTTATGAAAATGAGGACGTAGCAGCGCGGCCCCGCGCGTCACGGCCGAGGGTGCCGCGCGCGGGCGCGGCGCGGCCCGGGATGGCGCGGCGGCCCGTCGCGCACGCGGGCGCCCGGCGCGCGCACGGTTTCCCGGGCGGCTTCCCCGGTGCCGCCATCCCGCCGGACGGCTTCGGCGACGACGAGTTCCCCGATGACGAGCCGGCCGAGGCGCCGCCCCCCGCAGGGTGGCGGTCCACGTCGCGGCTGGCTGACGCCGAGGCCCGCACCGAGGTGCTGATCACCCACGGTCGCAGCAGCGCGGGCAAGCGCCGGATGCCACGCGGGCGCAAGGGCGGGCGGCGCTCCCCCGGCCGGCTGCTGACCCGGCGCAACGTGATGATCGCGGCGGCGGCCACCCTCGTGCTCAGCATCGTGCTGGCGGTGGTCTTGTCCGGGGGAAACGCGTCGTGGCCGTCGAGCGTCGCGGTGGTCAGGCAACAGATCGACGTGGCGTGCCAGAACGCGAACGTCGCCTCCGAGCCGGGCCAGGTCAACTTCGCCTGCGCGCCGGACTCCCGCAAGATCCTGTGGGTCTTCGCGCTGCTGACGAGCGGGGACGAGCCTGGGTTCACCGACACCGCGACCGGGCGCAAGGGCCTGGAGCCGATCACCCCGGCGCAGGGCGGCGCGGTCGCCTTCTCGCTGAACCTGCATCACCCGTACAACCCCGCTAACCCGCTCGACAGCCTGGCGGTGGCCGCGCGGGCGATCAACAGCATCGTCGGCGGGGCCACGGTCACCACGCAAAACGGTGGCCAGGTCGTCCAGCCGGGGCTGGAAAGCAGCGCCAGTAACTGCGAGCGGTACACCGGCTCGGCGGCCCTGATCACCCGCCAGGGCTTCCCGGCCCTGTGCGCCAAGCCCGTGACCAGTGCCACTGGCCAGGCTGCGCTGGTCGCCGACGTGTACCGCCAGTGGATGGTAGGCGCCCCGTCGCAGGAAGCGAGGAACGCGGCCGTCCTGTACCGCAACTCCGACAGCCCCGGCGACCCGAGGGTGCAGGCGATACTGCGCGACCTCGCCCAAGCCGGTCAGTAGCACCCAGCCCACTCTAGCAGTTGAAGGGGGGAGATGATGCCCGTGCAGCCCGCGAGGAAGCCGCGGCCGTGGTGGCAGCAGGCCACCGCGCTTGTGACCGTGAGCACTGGCGGGGTGATCACCGGGCTGAACTTCGCCCCTGGCGCCCCTGGCACGATGACCAGCCCGAACGGGCTGCCCGTCCACTTGCTGGCGATGCAGCAGTCGGCGAGCGGGACCCTGGGCGCGGATGGCAGCGCGCTGGCGGCCGGTGACGCCCAGTCCGGCGACAGCGCGCTGCGCCCGGCCATCGTCAACATCGCCCGGCACTACCTCCATCTGGCCCAGACGAAGAGCCCAGCGGAGATGGAGGCGCTGATCTGGGCGGCCGACAGCGTGGATGGCGTTGACCACGGGCAGTCCTGCGCGGCGTTCGCCAGCCTCACGCTCGAGCTCGCCGCGCAGGCAGTTGGCCAGGGAAGCTGGGTGACCGGGGGCGCCACCTACCCGTGGCCGCTGCACTCTTGGGCCGACGTCCGGGTCGACGCGAACCCGGACTCGCTGAACATCATCTCCATCGTCCAGGATGCGCAGGCCCACTCCCGGTGGCACCCGGTCAGCGACGGCTACACCCCGCTGCCGGGCGACTGGGTGCTCTTTCACCAGCACGTCGAGGTGGTCACCGGGTACGCCAACGGCGTCTTGCACACCATCGGCGGGGATTCCCTGCCGAATTTCACGGTCAACGCGCACACGTTCACCGGGCCGCTCGCCGATGCCGGAGTCGAGGGGTTCGTCGACAACGGCCATCTCGCCGCCGCGACCGCGGGGGCTGCCCCGGGGAGTCCCGCTCCGGCCAACGAGGCGCCCGGCAGGCCGCCGGCCAGCACCCCGCCG
>JAICUO010000715.1 GCA_025935815.1 Streptosporangiaceae bacterium | reverse complement strand
CCGCCGCCAACCAGGCGGCGTGGCTCGGCTGGATGGGCGCCGACGTGACCTTCGCCGGGCGGGCGGGCGCTGGCGACGCTGAGTTCCACCGGGCGGAGCTGGCCCGGTTCGGGGTGCGGGCGCACCTGGCCGCCGACGAGGCCGTGCCCACCGGGTCGATTGTCGTGCTCGTCGGGGCCGACGGCGAGCGCACCTTCCTGACCGACCGCGGCGCCAACCTGCGGCTGGCCGCCTCCGACGCGCCCGCCGCGCTGCTGGACGACGTGGCGCTGCTGCACCTGACCGGCTACACCCTCTTCGAGCCCGGCCCCCGCGAGGTTGCGCTCGGCCTGATCGCGCGGGCTCGGTCGCGAGGCATCCCGTTCACCGTGGACCCGGCCTCGGCGGCGTTCCTGGCCGGCCTGGCGCCGGGGGAGTTCCTGCGGTGGACGGACGGGGCCGCGGCCTGCTTCGCCAACCGCGACGAGGCCGCCGTGCTGGCCAGCGCGGCTGAGGTGCCCGCGGCGGCGGCGTCCGCGGCGACAATGGCGGCGGCCTTCCTCGCCCGGCACTACGACGCGGTGGTCATCAAGCTCGGCGCGCACGGAGCCCTGCTCGCGACCGCGGGCACTGGCGCGCGACGCTTCCCCGCCCACCCGGTGACCGTGCGCGACACGACCGGCGCGGGGGACGCGTTTTGCGCCGGCTTCCTCGCTACGTGGCTAAGCGGAGAAGGGGGGCCGGGCCGGCCGGTGGCCCCTGACGGCCGGGTCCGGCCATCGCTGCTCGCCGCGATGGACGCGGGCGCGCGGGCCGCCGCCATCGCGGTTTCCGGCCTCGGCGGCCGCCCTGAGCCCTGAGCGGGCCGGCTACTCGAATCCCCACGAACGCTCGGGGGTGACGCGCAGCGCGACGCCGTAGTTGTCGTCATACCACTGCGGCGTCTGGCTCATCCGCGCGATGGCGGGCCCGTACTTGTCCAGGAACCCGGGGAACCGCGACGGTTGCGGGGCGTCCGCCAGGCGCTCGGCCCGCCCGGAGATCACCAGGATGTCGCCGCCCCCCTGGCCGCTGTCGAAATGGACCGTCACCTGCGGGTTGCGCTCGATGTAGCGCAGCCGGGCGGCGCCGTTCATGCTGTAGATCACTATCGACTCGCCGTCTCGGATGAACCAGACCGGCCGCGGGGCGGGCTTCCCGTCGGGGGTGACGGTGGTGAGCCAGGCGATCTCATCGCCGGCCAGCCGCCGCTCGACTTGCTTGCTCCATTCGAATGCCATAGCCCGACTCTCCCACACCGGGCCCGCCCCGGTCCCCGTCGGCCAGCACCGTCAACTTCCTGAAGGTGGTAGACGTTTAGGTGAGCATGGACGGGCTCAACGGCGAGAGGCGTCACGCATGGCACAGGAAACCGAAGCGGGCAACATCCCGGCCGGCGGGCTGGAAGCGCCCATCGTTGGAGTGACTGTCTTCCGGGACGGCGCGCGGGTGACGCGCGCGGGGGAGATGGACGTGCCCGCGGGCCTCGGGCGCGTCGAGGTCGGAGCGCTGCCGGCGAGCGCGGACCAGTCCTCGGTCCGCGTCGCGGTGCGCGGAGCCGGGGTGGCGCTGCTTGAGGTCGAGGTGAACCGCCGGTTCCGGACCGACCCGATACGCGAGGACACCACGCGGCTGCGAGCCGACCTGGAGCGACTGCGGGACGCGGTCAAGGAACTGGAGGACGAGGACGCGGCGCAGGAGGCCGGACTGAGCTTCCTCAGCCACTTGTCGGAGGCGGCGGCCGCCTCGCTCGCGCGCGCGGTCGGCGCCGGCCGCGCCGACTACGCGGAACTGTCGCGCATGGCCGGGCACCTGACGGAGGGAACCGAGGGCACCCTGGCCCGCCGCCGGGAGATCGCCGCCCGGCTGCGGACCACCCGCCGAGAGCTTGACGCCGCCGAGCAAAGGCTGGCGAATGCCCAACGGCCCCGGACTCGTTCGGTGGAATACTCCCAGGTGTCGGCGGTGGTCGAGTCTGGCGCGGCGGTCAGCGCCGTGGTCGAGTTGTCCTACCACGTGTCCGGCGCGTCCTGGAAGCCGCTGTACGACCTTGCGCTGCACGGGGAGCGGCTGACCGTGTCCTACCTCGCCGAGGTCATGCAGCACACGGGCGAGGACTGGCCGGAGACCATGCTGGCGCTGTCCACGGCGCGCCAGGGGGCACACCAGGGACTGCCCGAGCTTCGCCCCTGGTATATCGGCCGTCCGCTGCCGCCGCCGCAGCCCTACCGCGCGCCCGCCGCGCCGGCCATGCGCGTCCGGGCCATGGCGGAAAGCCCCGCGGAAACGACGCTCGTCGGGGGAGAGATCCCCCCGGTCCCGGCCGCCGCCTCGATGGCGGGGTTCGGCGCGCCCGCGCAGGACATGACCGCCGAGGTGAGCCAGGGCGGCGAGGCGGGCGCCGGGCTCACCTACACGGTGGCCCGCCCGGTCGAGGTGCCCGCCGACGGCGACCCGCACAAGACGACGATCGCCACCTTCGAGGCCGACGCGGTCCTGGACTACCTGACGGTGCCGGTGCTCGCGGCCGAGGCATACCTGCGCGCCACGGTGACCAACGGCTCGCTGCTCCTGCTGCCGGGATCCGCGCGGGTCTTCCACGGGAGCGAGTTCGTCGGGGCCACCGCCCTGGAGACCGTCGCGGCGGGGGAGGAGTTCGAGGTCCAGCTCGGCGTGGATGACCAGATCCGGGTGGAGCGCAAGCTGCGCCGTCGCTCAACCAGCAAGGCGCTGGTCGGCGGGACCCGGACCGTCGACATCGCCTACGAGATCACCGTGGACAACCACCGCGACGGGAAGGCCAAGGTCAGCGTGCACGACCACATACCGCTCTCGCGCGATGGCGACATCAAGGTCCGCTCCCGCGAGGCCAGCCCCGCTCCGGCCGGCCTCGACGACCTCGGCGAGATCACCTGGGACCTCACGCTAGACGGCGGCAAGTCGGCGGTCATCAAGCACCGCTTCACCGTCGAGCATCCCGCGAACGTCCAGGTGTCCGGGCTCTAGCCACCCCGGCAGCTAGCCGGCGCCGGGCTATCCGACCAGGGTCTTCACCGCTGCGGTGAGGTCGGCCATGGCCTTCTTGGCGTCGGCGAAGTACATGCTCGTCTTGGGGTTCACGTACAGCTCGTTGTCGATGCCGGCGTAGCCGGAGGCCATCGAGCGCTTCACCACGATGATCGACTTCGCGTGGTCGACGTCCAGGATCGGCATGCCGGAGATCGCGGTGCCCGCCCGGCGGGCGGCCGGGTTCGTCACGTCGTTCGCGCCGATGACCAAGGCAACGTCGGCGCGGGCGAACTCCGGGTTGATCTCCTCCATCTCCTTCAGCAGCGGGTAGGGCACGTTCGCCTCGGCCAGCAGCACGTTCATATGGCCCGGCATGCGCCCGGCGACCGGGTGGATCGCGTAGCTGACCTCGATGCCGCGGCTTTCCAGCACCTGCGCTAGCTCCGCCACGCCGTGCTGCGCCTGCGCCGCCGCCAGCCCGTAGCCGGGGACGATGATCACCTTCGACGCGTACGCCATCTGGATGGCGGCGTCGTCGGCGGCGATCGACCGGATCTGCGCGTCGCCGGCCGCGGCGACCGGCAGGGCGCTGTCCCCGGTGCCGAACCCGCCGATGATGATGTTGGTCAGCGACCGGTTCATCGCATCGGCCATCAGCTTCGTGAGGATCCCACCGGACGCGCCGACCAGGGCGCCGGCGACGATCAGCGCCCAGTTCGTGATGACGAACCCGGCCATCGCGACCGCGGTGCCGGTGAACGCGTT
>JAICUO010000909.1 GCA_025935815.1 Streptosporangiaceae bacterium | reverse complement strand
CGCCGGGGGCCGGCACGTGTCGTTCGGGTGGTTGTGGGAGCGGGCGGGGCGGCTGGCCGGGTACCTGGCGGGGCTGGGTGCGGGGCCGGAGTCGGTGGTGGCGGTGTGCGCCGGGCGCGACATCGTCATGGTGGCGGCGTTGCTGGGGGTTTGGCGGGCGGGTGCCGCTTACCTTCCGGTGGATCCTGCCTGGCCGGCCGAGCGCCTAGAGTTCCTGCTGGCCGATGCGGCTCCGATGGCGGTGGTGGGCACCGCCACGGCAGCGGCGGCCATCCCTGGCATGGCGCGGATCGTCGTCATTGATGATCCGGTGACGGCGGCGGTGATCGCGGGGGCGGCCCCGGTGGGGGTTGTGCCGGCGGGCGGGGATGGGGCGGCGTACGTGATGTACACGTCGGGGTCGACGGGGCGGCCTAAGGGGGTGGTGGTGGCGCACGGGAGCCTGGTTAATTACGTGTCGTCGGTGCCGGGGCGGGCGGGGCTGGGCGGGGCGGGCGGCTCGTACCTGTTGCTGCAGGCGCCGGTGACGGACTTCGCGAACACGGTGCTGCTGGCGAGCTTGTGCACCGGGGGGGTGCTGCACCTGGCGTCGGCGGGGGCGGCGGCTGATCCGGGGCGGGTCGCGCGGCTGGTGGCGTCGCGGGGGGTTGACTTCCTGAAGGTGGTGCCGTCGCACCTTCAGGCGCTGGCGGGCGCGGCGGGGGCGGGGGCGGTGCTGCCGGGGCGGGCGCTGGTGCTGGGCGGGGAGGCGGCCCCGGCGGGGCTGGTGGAGCAGGTGCTGGCGGTGGCGGGGGACCGGCTGGTGGTCAATCATTACGGGCCGACGGAGACCACGATCGGGGTGCTGACGGCGCGCTTGTCGGCTGGGGGGCCGGTGCCGGTGGGGTCGCCGGTGGCCAACACGCGGGTGTTCGTGCTGGACGGGTGGCTGTCGCCGGTGCCGCCGGGGGTGGCCGGGGAGTTGTACGTGGCGGGGGCGCAGGTGGCGCGGGGGTACCTGGGGCGCCCGGGGCTGACGGCGGAGCGGTTCGTGGCGTGCCCGTTCGGGGGCGGGCAGCGGATGTACCGGACCGGGGACGTGGCCCGGTGGCTGCCGGACGGGCAGCTGGCGTTCGGGGGGCGCGCTGATGACCAGGTGAAGGTGCGGGGGTTCCGGGTGGAGCCGGGGGAGGTGGCGGCGGTGCTGGCCGGCTGCCCGGGCATCGCCCAGGCGGTGGTGGTCGCCCGTGAGGACGCCCCGGGTGACAGGCGGCTGGCGGGGTACGTGGTGGCGGCCGGCGGCGCGGACCGGGCCGGGCTGGCCCGGGCCGCCCGCGAGCACGCGGCGGGGCAGTTGCCTGAGCACATGGTGCCGGCCACGGTGACGGTGCTGGACGCGCTGCCGCTGACCGGCAACGGCAAGCTCGACCGGGCCGCCCTGCCCGTCCCGGAGGTCACCGCCGTCATCCAAGACGGTGAGCCGGCCTCGGTGCGGGAGGAGATCGTGGCCGCGATCTTCGCCCAGATCCTGGGGCTGCCCCGGGTGGGGCGGCACGACAGCTTCTTCGACCTGGGCGGGCATTCGCTGCAGGCGATCCGGCTGGTGAGCCGGATCCGGGCGGCGCTGCGGTGTGAGCTGCCGGTGCGGGTGCTGTTCAACAGCCCGACCCCGGCCGCCCTGGCGGCCTGGCTGGACCACGCCGGGCCGGCCCGCACCCCGCTGGCGCCCCAGCCGCGCCCGGAGCGGGTGCCGTTGTCGTTCGCCCAGCAGCGGCTGTGGTTCGTCGCGCAGCTGGAAGGGCCCAGCGCCACCTACAACAACCCCGTCATCCTGCGGCTGGCCGGCGACCTGGACATCGCGGCGCTGGAGGCCGCGCTGGCCGACATGGTCACCCGGCATGAGGTGCTGCGCACCGTGTTCCCGGCCGACGCCGACGGCCAGCCCTACCAGCGGGTGCTGGACGTCAGCGAGGCCGGCTTCACCCTGCCGGTGACCCTGGTCGGCGAGCAGGAACTGGCCGGCGCCGTGGCTCGGATCGCGGCCGAGCCGTTCGATCTGTCGGTGCAGCTGCCGCTGCGGGCGCGGCTGCTGGCGACCGCCCCCGGTGAGCACGTGCTGGCGGTGGTGATCCACCACATCGCCACCGACGGCTGGTCAACTGGACGGCTGGGCCGGGACGTGTCGGTAGCGTACGCCGCCCGGCGGGCCGGCCGGTCACCTGACTGGATGCCGCTGCCGGTGCAGTACGCCGACTACGCGATCTGGCAGCGGGAGCTGCTCGGCGCCGAGGACGACCCCGCCAGCGTGCTGGCCGCCCAGGTCAGCTACTGGCGGCAGGCACTGGACGGGATCCCCGAAGAGCTCGCCCTGCCCGCCGACCGGCCCCGCCCGCCGGTGGCCAGCTACCGCGGCGTCCGGGCCCCGCTGGCGGTCTCCCCGCCGGTGCATGCCGGGCTGGCCGCGCTGGCCCGCGAGCAGGGCG
>JAICUO010000047.1 GCA_025935815.1 Streptosporangiaceae bacterium | reverse complement strand
TCCTCGACCATGGCGAGGATCCGCTCCGCGTGCTGCGCCAGCCTGCGGCCGGCGTCGGTGAGCCCCGCGCTGCGCGCCGTACGGTCCAGCAGCGCCGTACCCGCCTCCCGCTCCAGAGCCGCCAGTTGCTGCGAGACCGCAGACGGCGTATATCCCAGCGCGTCCGCGGTCCGCGCGATGGAGCCCCGGGCCGCGAACTCGTGCAGCATCCGGAGCCTTCGGATATCGAGCATTACGAAATCTTAGCCTCTCCCCCCAGCTCCAGCGTATGAGCTAACGCTGGCATATGGCTAGCCCTGGCGGCCGGGTCCGCCTAGAATGCCTGGTGACGTGGGCGGTGCCGTATCAGCCGAACGCCTCGAAGGCGCTCGTGCCGGCCAGGGCGACCATGATGACCGCCGCCCCGCGGGTGAGCCAGCGGAACGGGATGACCTTCAGCAGCTTCCAGCCGACGATGACCGCCAGGGCGCAGGCGGTCCACAGCGCCACCGCGGCGCCGACGCCGACGCCGAGCGGGTCGTGGTACTTAGCGGCGAGCGACGCGGTCAGGATCTGGGTGAGGTCGCCGAACTCGGCCAGGGCCACCACGATGAACGACGTCATCGCGACCGGCCAGAAGGTGTTCCGGGAACTGTCCCGCGTGACGTCCTCATCGCCCGGCTTCTGCCGCCACAGCAGCACGGCCCCGATCAGGAACGCTACCGCCGTCACGCCCGCGACGACGCGGTGCGGCAGCAGGCTGAGCGCTCCCCCGGCGGCGACGGCGATCACCACTTGCACCAAGAACCCGGCCGCGGCGCCGACGAACACGTATCGCGGCCGGTACCGGCTCGCCAGGATGAGAGTCGCGAAGATGGTCTTATCCGGCAATTCGGCTGGCAAGATGACGATGAAGGTCGTCAGGGCGGCGGTCAGGCTCATCCGGGAATACTCTCCCTGCGTTGGGTCACGCCGTGCCCCCGGCCTCCATCGACCCTCGGCACGGCAGCGGCAAAAGCACGGCTGCGGCCGAAGGTCTCGCTCAGGCCGAGCCGGAAACCGGCTGACCCCCGGGGGCCGGGCACCGCGCGCACGAGGCCGTACCTGGCACAAAGCCCTGCCGTTCGGAAGAGCCATGCCTGGCGGCTTCTTAGCGCGCGTGGCCGGGATTGTCGGCGTCCCGGCGTTGGAGTTACTCCCCTTCGCTTCTAGCAGTATAACTCAGGCGAATCGCGTGTCCCCTAGGCAGGCCATATCACGGATGGCGACTTCGCGGTAGCCCGTGGCGATGATCCCTTCCTTGCGGAAGTCAGCCAGGACCCGCTCGGTTGTCGACACGGCCACGCCGGCGAGCTCGCCGAGCTCCATCTGGGTGAGCGGCAACGGGATGACGACCTCACCGCCATCGGACTTCTCCCCGTATCCGGAGGCCAGCTCGTAGAGCACCTGGGCCAGGCGCTCCCGCGCGCCCCAGTTGCGCTCGGCGGCGTGCCGCTCGGTCTCCGACCGCGCCTTCGCCACCAGGGAACGGGTGATGGCGGGCAGCGCGGTGGGGTGCGCCTCGGTGAACGCCGCGAACCGGGCCGCGCTGATCCGCACCGCCCCGACCATGCCGACCGCGCGCACCGTGGCCGAGCGCGGCATCCCGTCCAAGACGGCGAACTCACCAATGAGGTCGCCCCGGGACCGCACCGCCAGCATCGTGTCGGTCCCGGTCTCGGCGCTCACGCTGATCTTGACCATGCCGCCCGTCAGGACGTAGAGCACGTCCCCGATGTCGCCCTGCATGACCAGGATGTCGTCGTCGTTGAACTGAACCCGGCTGCCGGCCGCTAGCAGCGCGGCCCGATCACCCGGCGTGAGCGATCCCATCAGGCTCGCCTGCGGCCAGGAGGCACGGTCAGGATGTCGCGGGAGATTCACGGTACACATAATGCCAGTTTCCGGCTGGTCGCTATCAGTCATCTGCGGAATCCGCCGCCAGGAATGTAGCGCCTCATTCTTCCCAGTGGCATACTCAACTATTACCCTGAGGAATCAGGGAGCGTGGGGAAATGGGTGACGGGGTGTCCACCGAGTCCCGGGGACAAGATCATGCACGGCCGGCACGGGGACGGTACGGCCGGACGCTGCGAATGGGATTCGTGCTCGACGTAGCCGGGTACGGGGCGCGATCGGCGCCGCTGCGCACCGATGTGCAGAGGCGGCTGCCATCGATGGTGAGCGAGATGCTCGCCAATTGCGGAATGGACCTGCACGGGGTCGAGCACGAGTGGACCGGGGACGGGATCAACGCGATCATGCCGGCCGACGTCGATCCCAGCACGGCCCTGCCGATCCTGATCCGTACCCTGGCGGCGCTGCTCAGCGAGCACAACGCGCGGGCCAGTGATCGCATCCGGCTGCGGATGGCCGTCGGAATCGGCCTGGTCGAGAACAGCACGGCGGGCTTTGGCGGCCCGATGATCATCGACATGAGCCGTCTGGTCAACAGCGCGCCGCTGCGGGCCGCGCTCACCGCGCATCCGGGCGCGGATCTTGTCGCGGCGATTTCCGATCAAGTGCATTCGGCGATCATCCAGCCCGGTTATCCCGGGATTCCCGGAAGCCAGTTCACCCGGGCCCAGGTATCCGAGAAGGAATTCAATGGGACCGCGTGGATATGGATTTCCGCCCGCCAGTGGACCACGCCGGCGTTCGGCTCGCTTACCCCGGGAGACCCGCGTCACGTCGGCGAGGGCACGTTTCGTTACCGCCTACTCGCGCGCCTGGGCACCGGCCCGGCTGCGACGGAGTACCTCGCCACCCCGGCGGGCGCCGCCGCCGCCCGCGCCCGCGCGCTCCCGCCGCCGCCGGCCGAACCGCGGCCGGACCACCTGCTCGCCGTCAAGGTGTTCCGGCCCGAGGTCACCGCCGGCGCCGAGGCCCGGGGCCGCCTCGCAGCCGGCGTCGAGGCCGCCGCCGGCGCCGGCGGTCCCGGCGTCGCGGGCATCGTCAGCGCGGACACGCAGTCGGGCGTCCCGTGGATCGCCAGCGCGCTAGTCCCCGGGCCGTCGCTGGCCGCGGTGGTGGCGGAAACCGGGCCGCTGGCGACCAGCGCCGCCCTGTGGCTGGTCGCCGAGCTGGCGCGAGCCGTGCGCGACCTGCACGCCGCGGGCGTCACCCACGGGTCGCTGCGGCCTTCCAACGTCCTGCTGTCAGCGGACGGGCCGGTGGTAACCGATGCCGGCACCGGATCGACGGTCATCACCGTCGCCGACGGGGCCGAGCTCAGCCCCGCCGCCGACGTGCTCGCGCTCGGCTGCGTGGCGTTCTTCGCGGCGACCGGGCGCGTCCCCTACGGCGGCAGCCCGGCCAGCACCGACCGGGTCCCCCGCCCGCTCGACGAGCTCGACCTGGCCGGCTGCCCGCCCGGCTTGCTGCCGGTCGTGCGCGCGTGCCTGCAGCCAGCGCCCGACCGCCCCACCGCGCAGGCGATACTGACCCGCCTGGAAGGCGTCGCCGGGCCGATGCCGCGCACCTGGCTCCCCCCGGCGGTCGCCGCGCGCCTCGCCGACTACGCGGACCTCCCCGGCCCGCCCGCGCCCCCCCGCCCGCGCCTCGACTGGCGGTCGCACGCCCGCGGCCTGGGTCGCTGGCTGCGCTGGCGCCGCGCGCGCGGCCGTGAAACAACATGAAAACACGGGGCAACGTTTTTCACCAAGGCGCTCATCACGCAGGCGTGCCCGGGCGATAGCGCAGGCCAGAGGCTCGCCGACGGTCGCCTGGGCGGACGCCGGAGTTGCGACGTCGAAACAGGCCGGAACATTAAAGTTTTCTTAGCTTTGCTGGATATTGACCGAAAATGTCCTGGAGGCTACGTTACGCGCGAGTAGGGATACCCCCCGTGCTCTCTGGTGCCGCCAACCCCGGCGCACTGGACGATCCCGCATCGAAGGGACCGGAATGACCCCCAAGCCCCCCTTGCGACACGTGTTGCACGGCGTAATAGTCGCGCTCACGGCCCTCGCGACCACCGGCGTCATGGCCGCCACCGCATCAGCCGCGACCCCGGCGGGCCATCCCGGCCAGGTACGCAACCAGGCGTCGCCCGCCTATCAGCACACCTACCGGCATGGCCTGGTGCCGACCCGGGCCACCGCCGCGAAAATGGCGGCGTGGGCGCAGGCTCACCCCACCGCGGCCGCCTCGGCTAATGACCTCAACTACGGCGGCGGCATCGACGGGATCGGGGTGACCACGGGCGCCGAGAAGGTCTACCTCGTGTTCTACGGATCGCAATGGGGCACCCAGGGCACCAACAGCGCCGGCAACGTCACGCTGTCGGGAGACACCAGCGGCGTGGCTCCGGACCTGCAGGCGTTCTTCAAGGGACTCGGCACCAATAACGAGCTGTGGTCCGGGGTCATGACGCAGTACTGCCAGGGCGTCACGGCCGGCACCCAGATCTGCCCGGCCGGCAACACCCAGCACGTCGCCTACCCCACCGGCGGCGCGCTGGCGGGCGTGTGGGCGGACGAGAGCACTTCCTCGCCCGCGACGGCCTCCGGCCACCAGCTGGGCGTCGAGGCGGTCAGTGCCGCCTCGCACTTCGGCAACACCACCGCGGCCCTTAACCGGAACGCCCAGTACGTGATCGTCTCCCCGAAGGGGACGAACCCCGACAACTACAAGACCCAGGGCTTCTGCGCCTGGCATGACTACAACGGCGACTCCACGCTCAGCGGCGGGGCGGTCTCCTCCTCCGTCGGCGACGTCTCGTTCACCAACCTGCCGTACATCCCCGACGCGGGCACCTCCTGCGGCCAGAACTTCGTCAACAGCAACGGCCCGCTCGACGGCGTGACCATCGTGGGGGGCCACGAGTACGCCGAGACGATCACCGACCAGAACCCGGCCGGCGGTTACACCGACTCCTCCGGCGAGGAGAACGCCGACAAGTGCGCCTGGATCACCCCCGGCACCAGCGGCGGCTCCTTCGACCTGACCACGTCCACCGGCACGTTCGCCGTGCAGACGACCTGGGGCAACGACGGCAACAACAACGCGGGCGCCTGCCAGGCCAGCCACGCGATCGTCACCAACGGCGGCGGGGGCGGCAACACCGTGACCGTCACCAACCCCGGCAGCCAGAGCACGGCCGTCGGCACCGCGGTCAGGCTGCAGATCAGCGCGACCGACTCCGCCTCCGGCCAGACGCTTACCTACACCGCGTCCGGCCTGCCCGCCGGCCTGTCGATCAGCTCCTCGGGCCTGATCTCGGGCACGCCCACCACCGCCGCGACCAGCAGCGTCACCGTCACCGCGAAGGACACCACGAACGCCACCGGATCGGCCAGCTTCACCTGGACCGTCACCTCCGGGGGCGGCGGCTGCACCGCCAGGCAACTGCTCGGCAACCCGGGCCTGGAGACCGGCTCCGCGTCGCCGTGGACCAGCACGGCCGGCGTCATCAACTCCAACGGCGCGGGCGAGACCTCGCACTCCGGCTCCTGGTACGCCTGGCTCGACGGTTACGGCACCACCCACACCGACACGCTGGCCCAGACCGTGGCCGTGCCAGCCGGCTGCACCACCTACACCGGGAGCTTCTGGCTGCACATCGACACCAGCGAGACCACCACGACCACCGCGTTCGACACGCTCAGGGTCCAGGTGCTCAACAGCTCCGGCACCGTGCTCGCCACGCTGGCCACCTTCTCCAACCTCAACCACGCCACCGGCTACCAGCAGCACAGCTACAACCTGTCCGCCTACGCCGGCCAGACCATCACCTTGAAGTTCACCGGCACCGAGGACGTCAGCCTCCAGACGTCCTTCGTCATCGACGACTCCGCCATCAACGTGAGCTGACCTCCCGCTAACGCCGGTGCCGCCCGGCCGCGTCGCCGGGCGGCACTCGCGGGAGCGATAGCCTTGGGCGCATGACCGGACTGAGCCGTGACCTAGTGGACTCGCTGTTTCCCGCTGGCCTGCCAGGGTCCCGCCCCGTGCCCGAGCCGGCGGAGCTTGAGCAGCGCTACCCGCCGCGGGAGCTGCCGCCGGCGGCGGAGGTCACCCGGTTCGCGCCCAGCCCGACTGGCTGGCTGCACATCGGCGGGATCTTCACCGCCAGCGTCAACCTCGACATCGCCCGCCACAGCGGGGGCGTCTACCTGCTGCGCGTCGAGGACACCGACCAGGCCCGGTTCGAAGAGGGCGCGCTGGAGCAGTTCGAGGCCGGGTTCGCGTACTTCGCCATCCTGGCCGATGAGGGGGGCGAAGGAGCCGACGCCACCGGGCGTTACGGGCCGTACCGGCAATCAGCCCGCGCCGACCTGTACCTGACCTACGTGCGGGACCTGATGCGACGGGGACTGGCCTATCCCTGCTTCGAGACGCCGGAGCAGGCCGAGGCGCGGGCCGCGCGGCAGAAGGCCACCGGGGCGCTGCCCGGCTACTACGGTGAATGGGCGACCTGGCGGGACGCGCCGCAGGACCAGGTGCGCACGCGGCTGGCGGCGGGCGACCCGTACGTGGTCCGGTTCCGGTCGCCGGGCCTGTCCGGGCACCGGGTCAGCTTCACCGACGAGATCCGCGGCGAGATCACCGCCGACGACAACCGCAACGACATCGTCATCCTCAAGCGCAGCGATTCCCCGCTGCGGCTGCCCACCTACCACCTGGCCCACGCGGTCGACGATCACCTGATGCGGGTGACGCTGGTGATCCGCGGCGAGGAGTGGGTGTCGTCAGTGCCGCTGCACCACCAGTTGTTCGACGCCCTCGGCTTCGACCGGATCCGCTACGCGCACGTCGCGCCGCTGATGAAGCAGGACGGCGGCAGCCGCCGCAAGCTGTCCAAGCGCAAGGACCCCGAAGCCAGCGTCGGCTTCTACCTGGAGCAGGGCTTCCCGGTCGAGGCGGTGCAGTACTACCTGCGGGGGCTGGCCAACGGGCGGCTGGCGGAGATGCCGCTGCGCGAGGCGCTGGCCGAGCCGCTGCGGCTGGCGGAGTTCGGCGTCGCCGGCCCGCTGCTGGACATGGTCAAGCTGGATGACATCAGCGCCGACTTCGTCGCCTCGCTGAGCGGGGAGGAGATCCTGGAGCGGGTGGCGCCGTGGGCGGATGCCCACGACGCCCCGCTGGCCGAGGTCGTGCAGGCGCAGCGGCCGCTGGCGCTGCGGGCGCTGTCGGTCGAGCGCGGGCAGGGCGTGGCCAGCCCGCGCAAGGACCTGCGCAAGTGGTCGGACTTCCGCCCCCTGTACGGGTACTTCTTCCCGGAGGTCTTCCAGCCGGTGACGGACGCGGCTGACCCGCGCTTCGGCGGCGTGTCGCCGGACCTGGTGCGCGCGCTGGCGAAGGGGTTCGCCGACGGGTACGCGCCGCCCTCGCCCGAGGTGCCATGGTTCAACCAGGTCCGGGCGCTGTCGGCTTCGCTGGGGTTCGCGCCCAACCAGAACGCCTACCGGAGGGACCCCGACGCCTACCCCGGGTCGATCGCGGATGCCTCCGCGGTGATCCGGGTGCTCATCACCGGCACCCGGAAAAGCCCGGACCTCGCGGCGGTCTGCGCCGCGCTGGGCACTGACGAGGTGCTGCGCCGGGTCCGCGCGCTGGGGTAACGGGACACGCCGCGGTAAGGGAAAGCGGCTTGGGCATCGGCCGGGGCAAGGCACCATGGAGTAGCCATGACGCTCACCGAATTGCTGCCGCCGCCTTCCGCCGCCCCCGATCCTGACGCCGTCTTCACCGCCTTCGCCGGGTGGGCCAAGGAGCGGGGCCTCGACCTGTACCCGCACCAGGAAGAATCGCTCATCGAGGTCATGACCGGGGCGAACGTCATCTTGTCCACGCCGACAGGCTCGGGCAAGTCCCTGGTCGCGATGGGAGCGCACTTCGCGGCGATGGCGACGGGCCTGCGTACCTTCTACACCGCCCCGATCAAGGCGCTGGTGTCGGAGAAGTTCTTCGCGCTGTGCGATGCCTTCGGGGCCGCCAACGTCGGCATGATGACCGGGGACGCGAGCGTCAACGGCAAGGCCCCGATCATCTGCTGCACCGCCGAAGTGCTGGCGAACATCGCGCTGCGCGATGGCACGGACGCCGACGTGGGCCAGGTCGTGATGGATGAGTTCCACTTCTACTCCGACCCCTCGCGGGGCTGGGCCTGGCAGGTGCCGCTCATCGAGTTGCCGCGGGCGCAGTTCGTGCTGATGTCGGCCACGCTCGGCGACGTCTCGTTCTTCCGCGACGACCTCACCCGGCGCACCGGGCGGGAGACGGCCGTGATCACCAACGCCGAGCGGCCCGTCCCGCTCGTGTTCTCCTACCTGGTCCAGCCGCTGCACGAGACGCTGGAGGAGCTGCTGTCGACCGGCCAGGCCCCGGTCTACATCGTCTACTTCACCCAGGCGCAGGCCCTGGAGCAGGCGCAGGCGCTGATGAGCGTCAACGTGTGCAGCAAGGAGGAGAAGGCGCGGATCGCCGCGCTGATCGGCGACTTCCGGTTCGCCTCCGGGTTCGGCAAGACGCTGTCGCGGCTGGTCCGGCACGGGATCGGCGTGCATCACGCGGGGATGCTGCCCAAGTACCGGCGCCTGGTCGAGACGCTGGCGCAGGCCGGCCTGCTGAAGGTGATCTGCGGCACCGACACGCTCGGCGTCGGCATCAACGTGCCGATCCGGACCGTGCTGTTCACGTCGCTGTCGAAGTTCGACGGCAAGAAGACCCGGCTGCTGCAGGCCCGCGAGTTCCACCAGATCGCCGGGCGGGCCGGGCGGGCCGGGTACGACACCGTCGGGCGGGTCGTCGTGCAGGCCCCCGAGCACGTCATCGAGAACGAGAAGGCGCTGGCCAAGGCGGGCGATGACCCGAAGGCCCGGCGCAAGGTCGTCAAGAAGAAGCCCCCCGAGGGCTTCATCGGCTATGGCCAGCCGACCTTCGAGCGGTTGCGGGACTCCGACCCCGAGCCGCTGACCTCCAGCTTCATCGTCACCCACGCGATGATCCTCAACGTGATCGAGCGGCCGGGCAACGCGTTCGCGGCCCTGAAGCACCTGCTGCGCGACAACCACGAGCCGCGCGACCGGCAGCGCAAGCACGTGCACCGGGCAATCGAGATCTACCGGGCGCTGCTGGCCGGGGGCGTGGTGGAGCGCCTGGCGGAGCCAGATCAGGAGGGACGGTCCGTGCGCGTCACGGTCGACCTCCAGTACGACTTCGCGCTGAACCAGCCGCTGTCGCCGTTCGCCCTGGCCGCGATCGAGCTCCTGCCTCGGGGGGTACGGGGGGTCGCCCCCCCGGGAGACAATTGCATAGAGCAGCCCATCCCGAACGAAGCCGCCGCGACCGCGGGATACGCGAGCGCCTACGCGCTGGACGTGCTGTCGGTCATCGAGGCGACCCTGGACGATCCGCGCCAGGTGCTGTCCGCGCAGCAGTTCCGCGCTCGCGGCGAGGCCGTCGCGGCGATGAAGGCCGACGGCATCGACTACGAGACGCGGCTGGAGCTGCTGGGGGAGGTGACCTGGCCCAAGCCGCTCGATGAGCTGCTGGCCGCCGCCTACGAGATCTACCGGCGCGGCCACCCGTGGGTCGCCGACTACGAGCTGTCGCCGAAGTCCGTCGTCCGCGACATGTACGAGCGGTCAATGACGTTCGGCGAGTACGTGCACTTCTACAGCCTGTCCCGGTCTGAGGGCATCGTGTTGCGCTACCTGGCCGATGCCTACCGGGCGCTTCGGCAGACCGTTCCCGACGAGGCCAAGACCGAGGAGCTCCTTGACCTGATCGAGTGGCTGGGCGAGCTCGTCCGGCAGGTCGACTCCTCGCTCATCGATGAGTGGGAGAAGCTGACCCACCCCGACGACGACCCCGAATCCGCCCTGGCCGCGGTGAAGGCACCGCCGAAGGGCGTGACGGCCAATCCCCGGGCGTTCCGGGTGCTGGTCCGCAATGCGCTGTTCCGCCGGGTCACCCTGGCCGCGCTGCGGCGCTACGCCGAGCTCGGCGAGCTGGACGGCGCCGACGGCTGGCGCGCGCGCGACTGGGAGTCGGCGCTGGAGGAGTACTTCGAGGAGTACGACGAGATCGGCACCGGCCCCGACGCCCGCGGCCCGGCGATGCTGGTGACCGAGGAGGGGCGGCGGGAGTGGAAGGTGCGCCAGATCTTCGACGACCCGGCTGGCGACCACGACTGGGGCATCAGCGCGCTCGTCGACCTGCCCGCCTCCGACGAGGAGGGCACCGCCGTCATCCACGTCACCGCCGTCGGTCCCGCGTAACCCGTCTCCCCGGTCGGGCAATTCAGATTCGGTGCGCAACGCAGCGGTTTTGGGGTGGCAATCCCTCAAGTTTTAGGTTAGCGAGTTGCCGTTCGCGCAAAACCAGCTAAGCTGGAGAAGAGGATAGGGACGGTACCCGCGCTGGAATACCGTAGTGGGCCACACCACCACGGTGCGACCCACTACTAGTGACCTGAGCCGGTGCCTAAACTGTCCAATGGACAGGCAGGTTGCCCAGGCCGTGCGTCAGCAGGTAGTAGAGCAGCAGGACCGCCCAGGCGATCCAGTGCGGCGTCACCCGTAGTGCCGCCGACACCTTGATGCTGAGTTCGACTCGGACCTTGACGCTGAGCCACTTGGGCATCCTCATGGCCGCCTCCTTCGGGAGAGGGTAGGTGGGCCGAGGGACCCGACTGGCTGGGGAGTCGGCGGGTCCCTTCGGTTTTGTTGTTAACGAATTCGAGCCTACTCCGCAAACCCATGTTAATGAAGCGTGAATACGGCCACGGCACGTCACCCGGCAGGCCATAATCATCAACGTCCGGAATTAACAAGGCGTGGCCTACCGAACGACAGATGGCTCTTTTCAAAAGACGGGTTTATGGTTGGTCAATTCAAAGATGGATGGCGATGTCGCCCGTCCCAACCGTTCAAATCATCAGGCTAGGCCTTCGGGGACCACTGGGCAGCTCCAGATGACTCCTGGGGTCCCCCGCGTTGACGACCTCACGGACGCCGCGCCCACTCCAGCGGAGCCGCGTCAATCCCGGTAAATGTGATCTGCGTCACTTCTCCGTGCCTACATCGGCTTGTGCCTATCTTCACAATCAAGCCTCCCCTCGCCACCTGCTATGCGACCAGTACGGCGGAGAAATCGTCCACGGCTCCAGGTTCATCCGGGCGCGGCACCACGCGCCCGGCCACCTCCACCCACGCGTGGAACCGGTAAGGGTCCGGGGCGGACCCAACGCACCAGTCAAGGCGCCAGCGGCGGCTCGCTCCCAGGAGGACAGCCGCCAGGGACTGCTCCAGGCAGGCGGCCCGGCCCGGGTAGAGGCGCGCGGCCCGGTTGACCGCCGTTACCGCGCGAGCCGCCTGCCGCGGGTCTGGGAGCCGGTCACACCACTTGCTTCGGGATGCGCGGACGAGCGCGTACGAGGTACGGAACGAGGATCTCACCAGGACGCTGGCGACGAGCAGGAATATCCAGGCGACGGCCACCGTGAGGAGGCGAGGGCCACGTCCCCAGGCCTGGAGGCGGCTACCAGGATCAGCCATGACCGTGGCGGACCCGGCCGGCGTGATGTTTATCAGGCCCCGGGTGAAGAGGTCCTCCGCGAATTGCCGCGCGTCTGAGCGTATGGCCTCCGGGGGGACATCGGGGTAGCGCGAGGCGACTTCGGTCACCCCTTGGTCAAACCCTGCTCCGGAATCCCAGCTGCGCCACAGATCCCCCGCCGTGGGGTTAAGCGCGAACCATTCGCCGGCAGCAGTGTCCAAGATGACCACGCCGCCGTGGTCTTCCGTACGATGCCGAACGTGGCCGGCCAGTTGAAGGCTCACCATTAGATAGACACACCCACCTTTGCCTCAGTGCGCAGCCATGTTTCGGTTGCGAGCAACATGTTGACCGGCCCGAGCGGGACCGACACGCCAGCCGTCATCCGGTCAAGCACGGCATCCATCGCGCCCGGCTCGACCACGCCCATGTCCGCCAGGCGGGAGTCGCGCAGGAGCCCGCGGAGCGCGGCAGCGGCTTCCCGGGCGCCGCGATAGTCCTCGGCCGAGTAATCGCCCTTGGTTCGACGGCTGAGCACCTCGGCGGGCACCAGGCCCGTCATGGCCGCCCGGAGCAACGGCTTGTAGGACCTCGGATCGGCCCGGGTCTGGGCCGGAACGCTGAGGGCCGCCTTGATGACCTGGGTGTCCAGGAAGGGCGCGTGGACCGCCAGCCCGAGCGGCTCGCCCAGCTGCCGCAGGTACCTGTGGGCGTCGCCCGATCGGCGCAGGTCCGCGAGCGCCGCCAAGTCAGCCGGGCCAGCGTCGTCGGCAATGCCCCGGGCGGTCTCCGGATCGCTGGCCATGTCAGCCAGTTCGCGGCGCATCCGGGAGGTTAGCCAGGTAGCGGGTTCCCCGGTGGGGGGCCACCAGGCTATCTGGCTTGCCCAGTCCGGCTGTCGCCCGGTTGGCCGTTGTAGTTCCTGAGCCAGCAGGCTGAGGGCACGCAAGCGGCTCGTGCCCGCGAGGCGCAGGGCCTTGCCGGCGATGGCCGCCGGTGACGCGTAGCGCATCCGCGCGTAGCCGCCGCAGTGGCGCAGGAAAGTGCGCGCGTCATGCTCTCGCGCGAGCCTCGCGAGGTAGGCAGGTGACGCCAGCAGCACGGCATCGCCGCCTTCGCCGGTCAGGTGGAGCCGCGCTCCGTTGGATGACGCGACCGCCAGTCGAAGCGACGCGGCCCGGGAAGTCAGGGCTTGCGGCGCTGGCTCGCCTGACCTCGCCGACTCTGCATCCCACGACGGGTCGGTAAGTGCCGCGAACGGCAACGTCTGCCGGGAGCCGGTGGCCACGAGCAGGCTGATCCGTGGTTCAAGCTGGGCGAAGCGCGTGGCCTCGGCCAGGTCGGCGGCCGGAGCGTCCGGCTGGTGATAGCAGACCGACGCGACCGGCCGCTGCGCGGCGACTGCCGCGAGGAAGGCTATGGACGTGGAGTCCAGCCCGCCGCTGAAATCGGAACTCACCACGTGGCCCGCGCAGCGGGCGCGGACAGCACTAGCGAGTGCCTCGCGAAGAAGGCCTGCGCCGTCACTCAGCGCCCGTCCCGGGACCGGGAGAGGCTGGTGCGAGGAGTCGATGCTCAGCGAGCGCGGCGATTCCGCCTTCAGAACGCTTCCGCCCTCGAGGCGTTCGACGCCCGAATAGGGCGACCTTCCCCACCACAGCGGCAAGACGGCGGGGCACGCGATATGCGCCGCGGCGGTCACCGGGTCAAGGGCGCGCCGGTGCTGGGCGGCGAGCAAGCCTGGCTCCGAGCCGATCAGGATCTCGTCGTCGTGTCGCGAGTAGTAAATCGGGAACTGCCCCGCGATGTCGGTATAGGCCACTAGGCCATCGGGGGTAAGGAGGATGATGCTGCACGAACCCGGCCAGCCGATTGCCAAGTCCACAACCAGATCGCCCATCAACCCATCGACCACCCGCTCGGCGGCCGCCGCGAACTCGGCCGCCAGCCGTGCCGGGCTGAGAAGGCACTGCCCCACGACCAAGAGCACCGAATCCCGGTGGTGATGCCGACTGCACTCCTGATCGCGCCACTGACCATAGACATCAATAGTCGGAGGCCGGCCGCCCCCATCATATCTAACGAAAAATCCGCCACGCTCGCCCATAGCGTGATTACCAATAATACTGGGAATTAGCATCCTTTTTGCCACTCGACGAGCTTCCAGTGGTCAAGGAGTGAACACTTCCGATGACCAGCAGTCGCGGCGGCTCATAGGGATGGACGGGACGGTTAAGACCACCCCCGCGCGATGCCTGCCAGTGACTGTCCACAGGATGACCAGCGAGTCCTCCTATCAGCGCATCAGGCAACGGCATCAACGCCTTGAACCATCCAAGCCATTTTCCTATTATCTTCACCCAAACCTCCCAGACCTACCCTGCCGGGGCGCCAGCAATCCCCATCGCAAAATCTTATCGGATAGCCACGGAAGGTCAAGGGCCGACAAACTGCATGGAGATTGAGCGTATGGGGATGAGGCTTTTTTTAAAAGAAGCTTGGCGATATGTTTCCGGGATCTCGTTCAGATCGAACGGAGCCATCCTGCGCTTCACACGCCAGCAAGCGCTCAGGCCGCCACGTAGCTGGTCCCTTCAAAGGCGACCATGAGCGCGCCATGGGCTGCGGCGTGCTTCACCTGGCTGGGCTCCAGCTTGAACCCGTCGCCCTTGACGGCAGATCGCATCGCTGACCGTTCAAGCGCTTCCCGACAGGGGGCAAGCGTGAAATTGACCGCGTCTTCCCGGCCGAAGGCGCCGCCGAGCACCACCACGTTCGGATTGAGCATGTTGCAGAGGTTGCCAATCGCGGAACCCAGCGTACGCGCTGCCTCCTCCAGCACGCGCCGGCAGGCGACATTTCCCTGAACGGCCTTCTGCACGAGGTCGGCCAGTTCGTCGTAGGTGCTCAGCTTCTGCCCGGCAAGGACCGTCTTCGCCTGCTCCACGAGGGCGTCTGCTCCGATGATGGTCTCCAGGCATCCCCGCCCGCCACACGAGCAGAACTTTCCGCCCTGCTCCACGACCAGGTGGCCTATCTCACCCGCCACCCCTATCGCCCCTCGGAACTTCTTGCCACCGATGACGATGCCCGCGCCGATGCCGGTTGATGCCTTGATGCCAATCAGGATCTCAGCGTCGGGGAAAGCGTAGACGCTCTCCGCGAAGGCCGCGAGGTTAGCGTCGTTGTCGAGCACGACCGACGGGGCTACGATCCGGACCTTGCCCCCGGTGCGCAGTTCATCAAAGAGCATCGCCGCCGGGTCTTCGCCAGCGTTCCAGGGGGGCAGGGCGGGCGGCATCAACTTACCGTTGTGCGGGTTCACCACCCTGGGAACGGCAAGCCCGATCGCCGCGATCTCCTCTTCACCGAGCTCGCCTACCGCATCCCTGATCGCCTCGGTGACGCCGGGGAGCCATCGTGATGAGCCGAGTGCCGCGCCGACCTTGCGCAGCTCGATCTTCGCGTCCTCGTAGCCGTGCTCGGCGCGTCGGGCAACCACCGCGGCGTGCCGGAACCCAAGCTCGACACCCACGGCGGCACCTGTCGTCTGCGCTATCTCCACATGCGACTCGTTGCGAACCTGGGTGACCTTCACCCAGCGCTTTTCCGCAAATTCCCTGACGATTGTCGAAACAGTCGCGGCCGACAGCCCGGTGCGACGGCTCAGGTAAGTCTGGCTCCCGGACTTCGCCATGATGGTTCGGATGAGCAGGGAGCGACTGTCATCCTTGGCCTGCTTACGCTCGGCGAGAAGTTCACGCAGGTGAACGGCCACAATCCCCGCAACAGATGTCCCCTTGACGTTCGATTCTACGCTTCACCCCGCCTTCTGCCGGCAGAGATGCTTCGATTCGAACGATCCAATTCTCCATCCTTTAGGGGGCTGAGCACTCCATCGCGATGCAAATTGTTATCAATTCGCAATCAAGCATGGTGGCGGGTCGCTTGCCGAAGTGAAGATCAACGATGTACCGGCCAAGACTGGGCAGCGGCACCATCGCCGTCACTGTTGCGAATGGTACTAACGGAAACGATCATGCTAGGCATACCCGGCCATGACCGCGATAGCCGCGCCCTCGAGGCACGTGTTGCCGGAGAAGTCCTTTGTGAAGAGGATTCGCGCTGCCGCCGCGAGATCGCGGCCCAGGATCTCTCCGACCAGGGCCCCATAGCCGGGAACCTCGAAGATGCCGCCGTGCCCGATGACCACGGGTTGGCCGCCCTTTTGGAACAGCCCGAAGGCCGCCCCCATGCCCCTGATCGCATGTGCCGTTATCCGCGCCGAGTTGAGGTACACACTGCGGGCTAGCTCATCACCGTCAAGGAATCGCAGCGAGATCTGCCGCCCGGTCAGCCTCTTGCCGGTCAGCTGGTGCCAGATATCCTCTACGCCAGCCTTGCTCGCCGCCACCGCCTCGATGCAGACGTAGGTAGCCCCATCCAGGCCACACTGCTTGCGCTGCGCGAACCCGTCGAAGTCGTTGAACTGGGCGGCTACTTCGATGTGCCCTGGCTCGGCCGCGTATATCGTCGCGTCAGTCAAGACGGCGCCGCCTAGGCCACTTCCATTGATGAGGTAAATCACGCCACTGCTGTCCGGGTAGCGTCGCGCGGCTTCGAGCGTTGCCGCCATGATGCCCGCCTCGGCATCGTTGGCCAGCTCAAGTTTCCAGAACAGGTTCGCGAAATCGCCACCATAGCCAGCCTGGAGCTCTTTGGCGAAGAAGGGCATATTTGGAGCCGCGTTCAGACGGGTCCCGCTGATAGGCCCGGCGAACGATATGCCGACGGGGATCCCCCGGCGCTGAGCCGAGTCGGCTACTTCGCGAAGGGCAGCCAAATACCCTACTCCGTTGTCCCCCTGCACCGTCAGGACATGGTTCGACAACTCCACGCGGCCATGAAGAACGCTGAAGTCCGCTGCGGTGATCTTGTCCCCGCCAATATCGACTGCCAGCACGGTCATGCCCTCGCATAGGTGGATCCTGCGCAGGACTTCTTGTACGTCAAAAGGGCGGACAGGTCGTGCCCGCAGAGTCTCCTTGGTGAACCGCCGGAGCTGCTCAGGCACGAAGCATGACATGCCCGTGCGTTCACGAGAAGAGTTTCCGAGGGATTCGAACGCTTGAACCACCTGAGTGACCTGCATGACCCTGCCCCTTGCAACCATGCTGCCCAGCATGTACCCGTCTGGAGACAGAGTGACATGTAAACGCGCCGGTCGCCATATGCATTAGGGAAAGAACTACCTATCCGCAGGACGGTCGCATGCTACTTCGATGGAAAACTACCTCGTACGGGCCCCTGCTATTCGCGATACGGCCCGTTAGCGATGCCCGGTGAGCGCAAGGCGATCGCGCAGACCGCCGCACAGTGGAACTCATAACACGTTGTCGGTCCCTGGGCCCGTGCCGTATCGTCGCCGGGTGACGGATTCACCGGCGATCGTGGCCAGGCTGCGGGCCGCTGGGTGCGTGTTCGCGGAGGATGAGGCCGCGCTGCTCACCGCCGCGGCCGGGTCGCCGGGGGAGCTGGAGGCCATGGTGGCCGCGCGGGTGCGCGGGCTGCCGCTGGAGCAGGTCATCGGCTGGGCCGAGTTCCGGGGCCTGCGGATCCTCGTCGACCCGGGGGTGTTCGTGCCGCGCCGCCGCAGCGAGTTCCTCGTCCAGACGGCGATCTCACTGGCCCGGCCCGGCATTTCGCCATCAGGCCAGCCGGTGATCGTGGACTTGTGCTGCGGGACCGGGGCGCTCGGGCTGGCCACGGCGGTGGCGCTGCCGTCCGCCGAACTGCACGCCGCCGACCTCGACCCGGCGGCGGTGGCGTGCGCGCGGCGGAACGTGGAGCCGGCCGGGGGGCACGTCTACCAGGGGGGCCTGTTCGCGCCGCTGCCTGCCCGCCTGCGGGGACGGGTCGATGTGCTGATCTGCAATGCCCCGTACGTGCCGACCGGGGAGATCGCGTTCATGCCAGTCGAGGCCCGCGACCACGAGGCGCCGATGGCGCTGGACGGCGGCGGCGATGGGCTGGCGGTGCTGCGGCGGGCGGCGGCGCAGGCACCGGGCTGGCTCACGCCCGGCGGGACGCTGCTGGTGGAAACGAGCCAGCGGCAGGCCGGCCCGATGGCGGAGGCCATGACCGCGGCCGGGCTTTCCGCGCGGGCGCACCATGATGATGAGATGGGCGCTACGGTCGTCACCGGGACCGCGCCCGCGGCGAGGGCGCCCAACTCCTGGAGGCGAGCATGACGCCGAAGATCAGCGTGGAGCAGCGGCGGGCGCGGCTGATCGCCCGCCATCACCTGGGGCAGCCCGCCGAGTCGGCGACCAGCGCCGTCAGCGCGATGATCGTGCTGCACGCCACCGACCCGGTGACGGTGTACCTGTCCGCGTGGGCGCGGACCCGGATGGCCAGCGCCGATGAGCTGGATGAGGCGATCTACGCCCGGCGCGAGGTCATCCGGATGCTGGGCATGCGGCGCACGATGTTCCTGGTCCCGGCTCCGCTCGTCCCCGTGGTGCAGCGGGCCTGCACCGATGACGTGGCCCGGCGGATGCGCCAGGGGCTGGAGCGGGACCTGGAAAAGGGCGGGGTGGGCGACGGTGACGCCGCCGCCTGGCTGCGGGACGTCGGCGAGGGCGTGCTGCGGGCGCTGACGGCGCGGGGCAGCGGGTTCGCGGCGGACTTGTCGGCGCAGGAGCCGCGGCTGCGGACCGCGCTGGAGTACGCGCCCGGCAAGTCCTACGGCGGCACGGCGAACATCACCAGCCGGGTGCTGATGCTGCTGTCCGCCGAGGGGCTCATCGTGCGCGGCGACCGGCGCGGCGGCTGGTCGTCGGGCCAGTTCAAGTGGTTCCCGGCACAGTCGTGGATGCCCGAGCCCCGGGACTTCGCGGGCAGCGTCGGCGCCGCCGCCGCGGGCGGTGACCCGGCGGGCCTGCTCGGATCGACGCTGACCGCCGCGGCGGCGCGGGCCGAGCTGGCCCGCCGGTGGCTGCTCGCGTTCGGGCCCGCGCCCGCCGCCGACCTGCAGTGGTGGGCGGGGTGGACGGCCGGGCAGGCCAAGGCGGCCCTCGCCGCGCTTCCGGTCACCGAGGTGGACCTGGACGGGCGGCCGGGCGTGGCGCTGGCCACCGATACCGAGCCGCTGCCGGCCCGATCAAGCTCCGCGGCGCCGGGCGCGGTGCTGCTGCCCGCGCTGGACCCGACGCCGATGGGGTGGCAGTCGCGCGAGTGGTTCCTGGGCGAGCACGGCCCGGCGCTGTTCGACCGGACCGGGAACATCGGCCCGAGCATCTGGTGGGATGGCCGGATCGTCGGCGGCTGGGCGCAGCGGGCCACCGGCGAGGTCGTGTTCCGGCTGCTGGAAGACGTCGGCGCGGACGCCGCTACCGCCGTCGAAGCCGAGGCCGAGCGACTGCGGGCCTGGCTCGGCGACGCTCGGGTAACCCCTCGTTTCCGCACTCCCCTGGAGCGCGAGCTCGTCGCGTAGCGCTCAGCCGTAGAGGTCGTCGATCTCCTGGGCGTAGCGCTCGACGATCACGCGTCGGCGCTTCTTCAGGGTGGGGGTGAGCTCGCCGGTCGCCGAGGTCCACTCATCGGGCAAGACCTTGTACCGCCGTACCTGCTCCACCCGGGCCAGGTGCGAGTTGGCCTCCGTCACCGCCTGGTCGATCTCGGCGAGCAGCCGGGGGTCGGTGGCCAGCTCGCCGGGGCCGGCCGCCTCGATCCCGTTCTCGGCCGCCCAGGCGTTCAGCGACTCGGTGTCGAGGACCAGCAGCGCGGTCACGTAGTTCCGGCGGTCGCCGATGGCGCAGGCCTGGCCGATCAGCGGGTGCCGCTGGAGCTGGTATTCCACCAGCGCCGGGGAGATGTTCTTCCCGCCGGAGGTGATGATCAGCTCCTTCTTGCGGTCGGTGATCTTCAGGTACCCGTCGGCGTCGAGTTCCCCGATGTCGCCGGTGTGCATCCAGCCGTCGGGGTCCAGGGCCTCGGCGGTCCGCTCCGGGTCCTTGTAGTAGCCGCTCATCACCAGCGGGCCGCGGATCAAGATCTCGCCGTCGTCGGCGATCCGCGCCTCCATGCCCGGCAGCAGCGTGCCGACGGTCCCGACCCGGGCGCGATCGGGCGCGGCGAGGGTCGCCGCGTTGGACAGCTCGGTCATGCCCCAGCCCTCAGTGAGCGGCACGCCCAGCGCCCGGAAGAACTCGATGATCGCCGGGTCGATCGGCGCGGAGCCGGTGGAGGCGATGCGGCAGGCGTCCAGCCCCGGCCGGGCGAGGATCGCCTGCTTGACCTCGGCCGGCAGCCCCGCGATGGCCGCGGGCTCGACCGGCAGCCCGAAGGCGGACATGCCCGTCCGCAACGCGGAGTGCAGTTTCTCCCACACCCGGGGGATGCCGAACATCAGCGTCGGCTTGGCCTGCGCCGCCACCTCGATGACCTTCAGGTGGTCGGGGCAGTACCACAGCGTGGTCGGGATGGTCATCGGCCCCCAGTGGTCCACGCTGCGCCCGGTGACGTGCGCCATCGGCAGGTACGTGACGATCCGCAGGTCGCCCTCGAGGTCGCTGCGCAGCTCCGCCGGGAGGATCTGGTCCACCGCGACCTGATAGGCGCGCACGCTGCGCTGGGTGAGCATGACGCCCTTGGGCGGCCCGGTGGTGCCCGAGGTGTAGAT
>JAICUO010000027.1 GCA_025935815.1 Streptosporangiaceae bacterium | reverse complement strand
CTACTAGTACTACAGCAGCGTGGTGTTATCTTGTGCGGCGTGGCTACGTGATCTGGGGTCCGCAGCCGGCCAGAGTTGATGCATGCTTGCTGTCGTGGATGACGCGCGGGTAGCTGCCGGGGATGGGCATGCCGCGTGGTCGGAGTCGTTCAACGAGATGTTCATGCAGGTTGCGGCTTCCTTCTCGAATGCGCGGGTGCGGCGGCATGGCCGTGCTTACCTGCTGGGGCTGCTGTCGCAGTCGGAGCGGAAGAACTCCTGGCAGCTGGCGGAGTTCGCCGGGGACGCGTCGCCGGACGGGATGCAGCGGCTGCTGAACTTCTCCCCCTGGGACGAGGACGCCGCCCGCGACGCCCTGGCCCGCTACGTCGTGAAGGCGGCGGGGGACCCGGCGGCGGTGCTGGCCGTCGACGAGACAGGGTTCCTGAAGAAGGGCCGGATGTCGGCTGGAGTGGCCCGCATGTATACCGGGACCGCCGGGCGGGTGGAGAACTGCCAGGTCGGGGTGTTCGCCGCCTACGTCACCCCGGACGGCGGGCGGGCGCTGGTCGACCGGGAGCTGTACCTGCCGGAGAAGTGGGCGGATGACCGGGACCGCTGCCGGGCCGCCGGGATCGGCGACGACGTGGCCTTTGCGACGAAGCCGGAGCTGGCCTGGGCAATGATCAGCCGCGCCAGGGACGCCGGCATCCCGTTCGCCTGGGTGGCCGGCGATGAGGTCTACGGCGGCAACCCGAAGCTCCGCGCCCGGCTGGAGAAGGACGGCATTGCCTATGTCATGGCCACTGCCTGCAGCGACGCCATCTCCATGGCGTCTGGCGGGGTGCGGGCGGGCGAGGCCGCGGCCCTGGTCCCCCGTGACGGATGGCAGCGGCTGAGCTGCGCCGACGGGTCCAAGGGGCCCCGGCTCTACGACTGGGCGCTCATCGGGACAGCGGAAGGCCCCGGTCATCACCTGCTGGTGCGCCGCTCCCTGCAGCCGGGAGAGAAAGGCCAGCTCGAGCTGGCCTTCTTCCGCTGCTGGTCACCCCGCCCGGTCACCCTCCCCGAGCTGGTCGCGGTCGCGGGCGCGAGATGGGGAGTCGAGGACTGCTTCGCCGAGGCCAAGGGCGAGGCCGGGCTGGACCACTACCAGGTCCGCAAGTACCGGGCCTGGTACCGCCACGTCACCCTGGCCATGCTCGCGCACGCCTTCCTCGCGGTCACCGCCCGCCCCGCCGCCCCGCCGCTCCCGGAACCGGCCCAGCCCGGCGGAACCAGCCAGGCCAGCACCCCTGAAAAGGGGGCCTGACCCCTGTGGACAGCGCTTCGCCCCGCCCCGGACATATGCCCCGCAAGCCTTCGTAACCGACGAAACCGGGCGCGACCTCATCCCCCTGACCGCCGCCGAGGCCCGCCGCCTGTTCAACCTGCACACCCGCGTTACCCGCCCCGTCGAATACCACCAGCACTGGTCACGCTGGCGACGCCGCCACCAGGCCGCCGCCCGCAAATCCCACTACGCCCGCCGGACCAGAGATCTCGGGGCGCTGCTGTAGTACTAGGGCGCGGGACGCAGTCTCGCATAGCGGAATCGTCAGCCCTCTGGCAACGGCGCGATATCGATCTGCGTGCTGTGCGGCTGGTCGATGCGGCCCTGTGCCCCGAGCGCAGATCTGGCGGTTCCGCAGTCACTCGGGGTGCCGCGCAGGCGTTAGCCTGACGGCGGGCGGTTCCTGGCGTGCCCGCGGGGGCGGCAATGACGCCTTGCGGGCCCGTCGCTGGCCGTCCCGGTCACCGTGGCGGGCCCGCGACGCCGATCACGTTGCCCTCGGGGTCGGCGAAGTGCCCGACGGCGAATTCCCCCGCCGCTGGCTCGGGGCCCATCAGGCGCGTCCCGCCGAGGCTCTCGGCCGTGCCGAGCGCGGCCTCGACGCTGGGAACGCCGACGTAGAACAGGACCCGGCGGGCATGGCCCCGGCCGCCGCCGATCCCGCCGTTGATGCCGGTCCCGCGGCCGGCTGCGCTCCCGTCCACGAAACCGTACGCGCCGGGCTGCGAGACCTTCTCGCTAACCGCGTCTCCTACCTGGAATTCCCACCCGAACAGCGCCGCGTAGTAGCTGCGCAGCCCCGCCGGGTCAGTCCCGATGACCTCGAAGTGCACTACCTGCCGTCCCATGATCGGTCCTTCCCGTACTTCCGGTGCCACGTGCCAGCCGCGTCCCGGTGCTGCCACTCGCCCAGACGACGAATGAGCAGGCCCGGTTTCGACATCACGACCGGCAGGGTTCCAGGATCCGGCGTCCGTCCTGCCCGCTGCCCCGCAGCCTCGAGGTCGCCGCGAGCGCGTCGAAGGAGGCCAGCTCGGCAAGTTCGGTCGTGGGCATCCGGAGCGTCTCGGTCAGGTCGCGCCGCTCGGGTGATTCGCCCGCGGACGCGGACAGCACGAGGACCGGGCGGAAGGGGGATCAGCGGGCGAGAAGCCCGGCCGCCGAAGTGCTAGCCGCCGCAGAGCATCCGCGCGCGGGGACCTGTTTCTCGTTCATGTGCCGTCTATTGCCTTCTCTGATGCGTCGCCCGGGGCGGTAAGCCAGAGCCAGCCCAGGTACAGCACCGACGTGCTGACCAGCGCCCACTGCACGCAGTCTTTGAGCAGGGCACCCTTGAAGATCAATGGCGCGTTCTGATAGGCGGTCAGCCAGCGCAGCGGATAGCCCTCGACCAGGGCGCGGCACGCGTCGGACGCGGCTGGCCTGCACCCCGGGAGCGCGATGAAGTCCGTGTTTCCCAGGCAAGCGAGAGTCACCAGCATTCCCGCGAGCAGTCCGCATGCGAGCAGCCACGTCGGCGGCCGGCGTACGAGCTGCGTCCAGCCCCGCGCCCGGACAGCGATCGGCGTAGGTCTAGTGCGTCCGTAGACCGGCGGACTGACCAGTAGCGCGATCTGGGCCGCGCTAATGGTGACCAGGGCCACAACGGACACGTCCCACAGCCGGGCGATGGCGAGAGCGGACACCGCGAGGGACAAGCCGCTGCCGATGATCAGCAGCGCCCGTGAGATCCGGCCACCGCGCGACACGCGCCATGTCAGGAAAACCGTGACCAAGAACGACGGCAGCGGGTAATCCCGCGGACTGTAGCTCTGCGACAGCCAGCTCACGATGAACCCGGTCGCCGCAAGCAGAAGAAGAACCAGGAGAATCTCGTTAACGCCAGGCCGCCGCCACCGTGCCAAGTCAACCTCCCGGACAATGTCCCTATCGCCGACGCCAAGAATTGCTGAATCATCTCATACCGTGCAACAATGGCGATTCGCTAACGCGAATTAATACGCTAGCCAACGATGTTGCTGGTGGTAGTGATCGTATTGTGGGCCCGCCAGTCCACCCAGAAGGTGGTCCAGAACGGACCGTCATACATGTACCGGTTAAAGACCCAGTAGGTGTCGTTGTTGGAGATGGCGGAACAGCAGTAGTGGTCAGACCAGAGCTGATAGTACACGACCCGGTTGGTGTGGGCGAACCGGTACTGGTAGGAGAAGGCGGTGATAACGTAGGCCGCCACGAAGCTGGCCTCGACGTAGTTGACGTAATGCCCGCTACCGTGGATCTTCGAGCAAAGCTCCCCGGCGGGGATCCTGATATTGACGCCCAACCTGCTGAAGCCGAATCCGCCCCACCAGTTGCAGTTGACCGCGCTTTGGCCGCTGGGGTCGGTGTAGGTCGCGGGGTTGCCCGCGGCATACGCGTACGGGGCGTTGGTGGTGGACGCTAGCGGGTCCACGGAAATGAACTGTCCGGTCGCCGGGTCGTAGTAGCGGTTGACGAGGTAGTCCAGCCCGGTTCTGTCGGTGTAGTACCCGGCGTAGCCGAACGGGGTGGTGGCGGTCAGGCCGCCGGGGGTCAGCGGGTTGCCGTAGGCGTCGTAGGTGGCGCTGCCGGTGAGGGCGCCGCTGGCGCTAACGGTGCCGCGGACGGAGCCGAGGGAATCTGTCATCAGGTAGATGGCCGTCCCGGAGGACAGGTTGACCTGCTCTGCCGGGGACCCGCCGGTGCCGTAGATGTAGGCGTTCGAGCCGTCCATCAGGAGCTCCGGCGTGCTCGCGGCGGTGTCCCAGGTGTAGTACTGGGTGCCCGCCGAGTCGGTGGTGGCGGCGCGGAGGTCGTTACCGTCGTAGCTGGCCGCGGTCATCGTGCCGGCGCTGTCGGTGTAGCTGGTCAGCTCGCGGGCCCCGTTCCAGCCCGCCGTCTCGGTGGTGGCGCCGCCGGTGGTGGCGAGGGTGCGCTGGCCGTCCGCGTTGTAGGTGTAGCTGGTGGCTGTCCCCGACTTGGCCGAGCTGGTGAGCTCGCCCGCGTTGTCGTAGCTGCCCGTCGCGTTGCCAGGCAGGCCGGTCAGGCTGCCGGAGGCGTCGTAGGCGTAGCCGTCGGTCCCGGAGTTCGCCTCCGAGGACAGCTGGTCTTGCGCGGTGTAGGTGTAGGTCTTCGACGTTCCCGCGCTGGTCGGCGAGTCGGTCTCGGTGTGGATGCTGCCGTCGGGGGCATCGCCGTAGGCGAGCGACTGCAGCGTGGTACCGGACGAGTTCGCGAGGGAGATCGAGGAGGTCCTGTTCGAGTTGTCGTAGCCGGTGGTGATGGTGTCGCCGGTCGCGCCGAGCGTCCGCTGAGTGGCGAGGCCAGCCGCGTTGCTGGTCACGCCGATGGCATGGCCTGCGAAGTCGGTGACCGCAGTGAGGTTGCTGGCGTTGTCGTAGGTGTAGCCCACCGTGGCAGTCGTGGCCCAGGTGGCGGAGGACGGCAGCGGGTAGATGATGCCGGTCGTGTTGCCATCGGCGTCGTAGGAGTAGCCCGTGGTCTGGCCGTGGCCGTTGGTGGTGGACGTCAGCTCGCCGAACGGGTCATAGGTATTGGTGGTGGTCCCGGTGGCGTCGGCCATCGAGACCTTGCTGCCGTCGGCGTCGTAGCCGAAGGTGATGGAGTGGGCGGCGGAGCCGGAGTAGCTCACCGTCGCCTCCTTGCCCGCCGGGGTATAGGTGTAGGTGGTGGTCATGCCCGCTGGGTCAGTGGTTGTGAGCGGGTTGCCGGCCGGGTCGTAGGTCCAGGTGGTGCTACCCCCGGCGCTGTCCGCGCTGGTGTCCGGGGTGACCTGGGAGACCTTCTCGCCGACGGAGTCGTAGGCGTAGGTCGTCGCGAACGGGGAAGACGACGAGCAGGCCGTGGCGGCGGAGGTGTTCCCGTCACCGGGGACCATAGCTGTCTTATTTCCTTCGATGTCGTAGCAGTAGACGATGGTGGCCGCGGTGGACGTGCCGTAGCCGGTCGTCAGCGTCGCGATAGCTCCGTCGGGCGTGTAGGTCTCGGTCGTGACGTTGCCGGGTGCGCCGGAGGCGCTGCTCGTCGGCGGGGCCACCACCTTGGTAGTGCGGCCGGCGGAGTCGTAGGTGTAGGTGGTGGTCTCGGTGCCAGACTGGCCCGCCGGGGCAGGGGCCGTCTGGGCGGTCTTCTCGCCCGCCGCGTTATAGGTGGTGGTGGTGGCGTCGGAGGCCAGACGGCCGGTGTAGCCCGCCGGGTACGAGGTGGGGCACGACTCGGCCGTGAGCGAGTTGGCCGCGACACCGGCAGGGGGAACGGTCTGAGCCTCGTTGCCGCCGCCGTCGTAGCAGGTGAGCCAGACGTTCCCGTCGGGATCCGTGACGGTTACCGCGTGGTCGCCGGCGTTGTAGGCAGTCGCCGTGACATGCCCGCGCGGGTCAGTCTCGGTGACCTGGTTGCTGTCAGCGTCGTAGGTGTAGCTCGTGACGCGAGGCGTGACCGTAGCGCCTGGACCGCCAGCTATCGTGACGGATGTTTGCTTGCCGTCGCTGTTGTAGGCAGTAATGGTGGTGTAGTTGCCCGCGTTGGCCCCAGCGAGGTTGCCGTTCGGTGAGGTCTCGCTCGTCTTCTCGCCGTCCCCATTGTAGGCGTATGTGGTGGTCGCGACCTCGGAGCCGTTGCCGTCGGCGGTGGAGCTCCCAGTCAGGTCGCCGGAGGAGTTGTACTGCAATTGGGTCACTACGGCGTCGGCGTTGATGGTCGCGCAGGGCAGCATCGGGGATGGCGGCGTGGCCGCGCAGGATATGGCGGTGCCGTTGAGGGTAACGCTGTTGCCGTTGAACAGCTGGTACGTGGTCTTAGAGTATGAGGCGGTGCTGCCACCGGGCGAGTAGACCCCGACCGTGGTGTACAGCTCGTTCCCGTGGGTGTCGTACAAGGTCCAGGTCACGCCCAGCGGCGGGACCGTGGAAGGCGGCGTGATGGTGCCGCCCGGGCTAACCGTCGCTGGGCCCCCGGATGCCGAGCAGGTGGTAGTGGCGTTCGCATCGGACGAGCAGTCCGCCTGGTTCAGGCTGGTGAACTGCTGCGTGGTCGTCGCGGTCTGATTGCCGATGCCGTCCGGTGCCGTGCTGGAGACCGGGTTGCCGTTGACGTAGATGATGCTCGTGACGTTGCCGCTGCCGTCGGAAGTGGAGCCGTCGAGCTGGGTGCCCGTAGTGGACTGGTCGGGCACGTAGTCCCACTCGCTGGTCAAGGTTGTGCCGGTCCAGTCCGACCGGGCCGCGAGGGTGCCGTTAAGGTAGTAGTAGTCGGTCGTGTAGCCGTCGGCATCGGTGACGATGATGAACCCGGTTCCGGTCGCCGGATTGAAGCCGCTCGTGTCGTAGCTGGCCTTGTAGCCCATCGGGTCGGTCACGGACGTAACCTGGCCGGCCGTGTTCCAGGCGATGGCGGTGTGCGCGCCCGCGTCCGGACCGCCGGACTGCCCGTTCGGTACGGTGATGGTGGTGATGTCGCTGGTCAGCAGCTGGTTGGCGTTGCCGGTGTCGTAGCCGTAGCTGGTCGCGTTGCCCAGCGGGTCCGTGACGCTGGTCAGGTTGCTGCCGGTGTAGCCGTAGGTCCAGGTGCGGCCCATGGGGTCGGTGGCCGTGGTGATCTCGCTGGCGGAGTTCAGGCCGAGGACCAGAGCGCGGCTGGAGGCGGAGGTGATCGTCTCGCAGCTGGCGGCCGTGGACGGGCAGTTCCCGGTCCCGGGGGCCGGCGTCGCGTAGGAGAGGGTAAGCGTATCGCCGGCCGCGTCGGCCTCGCTGGTGAGTTGTCCGCTGGAGTTGTAGGCGTAGCTGGTGTCTGGCTGTGGCTTGAAGGTCCATGTGCTGGTGCTGGAGTTGTAGGTCAGGGATGCTCCGGTGTCCTGGGGCAGGGCGCAGTACCCGCCGGCTACCTGGGTGTAGGGGGCGGTGGGGCACGCGCCGCCGGACTGGGCGTAGAAGGTGACCTGCGCGCCGCCGGGCTGGGTGACGGTGATTCCGCCGGGTGCCGGGTACAGGGCACTGGTAAACCCGGGAGCCGGGGCGATCGTGGCCGGGGTGCCGGAGGTGACCTCGCGCAGCAGGTTGTTGCTTTTGTCGGTGAGGTACAGGTCCCCCTCGGGGTCCAGCGACACGTTCTCCGCGACCGTTATCTTCGCCGAGGTCGCCGGGCCGCCGTCGCCGGAGTTGCCCGATGCGCCGGTGGCGCTGCCCGCGACCGTGTACATGTAGTTCGCGGTCATCGCCTGGCCCCACTGGGTACCGGACGCTACCGGGACCTCCTGCACCCGGTTGTTCGAGGTGTCGGAGATGTACAGGTCCCCCGAGGGGTCCACGGTCGCGTTGCCGGGGCCGTTCAGGTTCGCGCTGGTCGCCGGGGCGCCATTGCCGGCGGTGCCGGCGGTCCCGTTCCCTGCGATCGTGTAGATGTCATTCGTCGTCATGGACTGGCCGCGCTGGGAGCCGGTGCTGACAGGGACCTCGCGGACCCGGTTGTTGCCCCAGTCGGAGACGTACAGGTTCCCCTTGGCATCAGTGCCGAGGGCGTCCGGCTCGAAGACCTTCGCTGACGTGGCGATGGCGCCGTCGCCGCTGAAGCCCTGGGTGCCGGTGCCCGCGACCGTGTAAATGTGGCCGCTGGTCATGGTCTGGCCGAACGACTGGCCGCCCTTGTAGACCTCTTCGACCCGGTTGTTGAACGTGTCGGCGATGAAGATGTCGCCCTGCGGGTCCAGCGCAACGCCCTGCATCTGGCTCAGCGTCGCTGAGGACGCCACGCCTCCGTTGCCGGCGTAGGTGCCGCACGTCCCGGCCGCAGACCCGGCCAAAGTAGAGATGTTCCCTGTGGACGCGGTGACCTTCTGGATCCGGCAGTTGTTGGAGTCGGCGATGTAGAGGTTGCCCGCGCGGTCGGCGGCGATCGACTGCGGCAGGAACAGGAACGCCGATGTGGCCAGTCCGCCGTTACCGCTGGTTCCGTTACTGCCGTGCGAGTTGCCGGCCACGGTGTACACGTCGCCGGCGGTCATGGTGATGCCGAACTGGGTGTGGCTGTAGCCGGCGACCTCCTGGATGCGGTTGTTCCACGCGTCGGCGATGTAGACGTCCCCGGCGGAGTCGAACGCCTCCCCTTCCGGGTTGAACAGGCCGGCGTTGATCGCCGGGCCGGTGTTGCCGTACGTCGCCACCTGCCACCCGTTGCCCGCGTACTCTGAGATCACGTCGGAGGAACTCACCTGGCGGACCCGGTTGTTGACCTCATCGGCGATGTACATCGACGATGTTCCGACGTAGAGGCCAACCGTGTAGCACAGCTGCGCCGCCGTCGCGGAGCCGCCGTCGCCGGAAAACCCGCAGGCCCCGCCGGAGTTGCCGGCGATGGTGTACACGTCGTTGGCGGTCATGGAGATCCCCCACTCAGTGTGAGTGGTCGCGGCGACCTCCTGGATCCGGTTGTTGATCGCGTCCGCGATGTACAGCTGCTTGGTGCTGCTGAGCTGGACGGTGATCGGGCCGTTCAGGTGGGCGCTGGTCGCCGCCCCGCCGTCGCCGGTGGTCCCGCTGGCCCCGCTGGACTGCCCGGCCCCGGTGTACATGTCGTTGGCGGTCATCGAGACACCCCACTGGGTTCCCGTCGCGGCCGCGACTTCCTGTACCCGGTTGTTGCCGGTGTCGGCGATGTACATGTTGCTGCTGGTGTCGAACGACACGCCCATCGCGAAGTTCAGGAACGCGCTGGTCGCCGCCCCGCCGTCGCCACTGGTGCCGCTGGCCCCGGTGGAGTGCCCAGCCACGGTGTAAATGTCGCCGGCCGTCATGGTCTGGCCCCAAGACTGGCTGCCCTCGTAGATCTCCTGGATCCGGCTGTTGCCGGTGTCGGCGATGTACAAGTCGGCTCCGCTGTGGCCGACCGAGACTCCGGTGGGCTGGTTCAGGAACGAACTCGTGGCCGCGGCACCGTCGCCGGAGCTGCCCGCGGTGCCGGCGTGGCCGGCGATCTGGTACACGTTCCCGGCGGTCATGCTGACCCCGAAGTACGTGCCGCTGGTCGCGGGCACGACCAGGATCCGGTCGTTGCCGGAATCGGAGATGATCATGTTCCCGTGCGAGTCGAAGGCCAGCCCCTGCGGAGCGTTCAGCAAGAAGCCGGACAGCGTGTGGCCGCTGGCCGTGTCACCCAGCGCCCCGGTCGTGCTGCCCGCGACGGCATACATGTCCCCGGCCGTCATTGCCCGGCCCCACTGGGTCTTGCTTGTGGCCGGGATCTCCATGATCCGGTTGTCGGCCAGGTCCGCGACGTAGGTGTCGCTGCCGTTCTGGGTGACCACGTCAGGCGCGCCCAACACGCCGGACGGCGCCCCGCCGTCCCCGTTGTGCGTGCGGCGCCCGGCAATGGTGTAAATATCCCCGGGCACCGGGCTCGCGGACGTCAGCGACGACGCCCAGTTATCGCTCCACCCGTACCCCATCGACCCGGGCGTGCCGGTCTGGGTTTGCTGCTGGGCAACCTGCGAGTCATAACTGCGCGAGAACGACAGGGACGGGCCGAACGTCGGGACCGACAGGTCCGTCGCCGACTGCGTGAAGTCACCGTTCTCGGTATTGACGTTATTCAGGAGCGGCTCGTTCAGGCCCGGCACCGCGGGGTTGCCGTTCCCGCCGCTCGCGGTGCCCGACGGCACCTGCCCGCCGGTCGACGGCGATAGCGACGGGGTTGCCGTTGCCGGGCTGCCGAGCAGGATGTACGGCTGGCCGGTGGCACCGTCGGACGCGGTGAAGTTCGCCGTGACGTCGCCGGCCGCGTCGTAGGCGAACGGCGTGAACGTGCCCGACCATGGCTGGGACTTGCCCGGCCAGCTGTTGAATGCCTCGTCAACCGGGCAAGCGGGAGAGGGCCAGGTGGAGCCGCCAGCCGCCAGTGAAGCGCTGGTGAACCCGCTGAAGGTGCCGGCGTTGGCCGCTTCCCAGGCGTTGACCGTGCCGTTGTCCGTGCAGGCCAGGCTGCCTTGCACGGTCACCCCGACCGAGCTGCTGATGGCCTCAACGCCGTTCAGCAGCGGAACGCTGGTGTTCGCCGCGACGGTGGAGTACTCGCAGTTCAGGGATACGTACAAGCCGGTGCCGGTATTGGACGATGAATTCCAGCCCGCGGCACTGTAGGCGACGGCGTCGGTAATCAGCGTCTTCGCGGCGCTCGTGCCGGGGAGCGCGGGGGCGGTACCGGCGATGGCGAGGTTCCCGGCCACGGCGGCCTGCCAGGTGGTGCCGATCGCGTCGCTGCCCGAGGTGCCGGTGGTGGGCACCAGCGTGGAGCACGACCCGCTGGACGGGTCGCCGATCACCAGAGCCGCGTACCCCTGGAACTGGGCCTTGGTCATGGCGAGCCACTGCGTCGGGGTGGCCTGCGTGACGGCATACCCGGCGTTCTGCAGGATCGTCGTCTCCGGCGCGGTGGACTCCCCGTTTTGCAGCAGCACCAACACCGGAGTCGACGTGGTCGCCTCCGCCGGCTGCGCCGGGCCGGCCACCACCGCGGCAGCGGCGGCTACGGTCACGGTCAGCGCGACCGCCGGGATAACCGACGTGATGCCCAGGACCGGGGCCATCGCCACGGCTACGGCACGCCTGCCCCGGCGGCCGGCACGCCGCAATGGGCTCCGCACGAGTCGGCACCGCTCCGCCATACGGCCCGGCCATCTGCGGCTGGCTTGCCGGGCGCGCCCGCCACTTCCAGCCGTCCTCGCGTCATTCCAGGCCATGAACACCCCTCAGCGGTTCGCTGCCTTCGGGCACGCTTTCAGCGGCATGGGGCGACCAGCGTCATCCCCGTACCGCATGGCGAGCGTCTACTAATCACCTTGGAAGCGGCAATAGCCGCAAACAGGCGAGATTACGCCTGGCGTAGTTACGTCACCAGTGGACGTAGCCGCACGGCCAGCGCGCCGCGGCACGCGAGAATAGCCTGCGGACCTGGACATGCAGAATTAACGCCGCTGCCATTGCGGATTCGATCAGCTCGTGCACCGGGATCAGGGAAGGCGGTAGCCGGCCCGTAACGGCGGCGCTCAGGTGCTGACCGGTCTCTCTCCGGTCATGCGCAAGACGAGGTTAAGGGGAGCGATATCATACAAGGTGGGCAGGGCCGCCGTCACGCTGGCTTTCTGGGCGGGTGGTGCCTGCGCGGCCAGCGACGCTGCGCCTGGGTCATCGGTGAACGTGGTCTGCGCCAACGAGGCTCCAATTACCGAGACCGGCAGGGCGCCGCTGCTCAGCGTAGCCAGTTCAGCGTTGACGGCCGTCGCGGCGGCCAGCAGCTCGTGGTTCACGATGTCATTGGCCTGGACCTGGGCCTTGACCAGCGCCAGTAGCGCCGCGCTATGCGCGGACTCGAAGGTCCGGGTCACGACGAGATTGACCGCTGCGGGCCTGCTGCCTGGGGGCATTGTGTCCTGCCGGGCCAGCACGCGGCCGCCAGCCTCGGTCAGCTCCACATCGTAGGGCGCGGGCATCCACGCGCCAACGATACGCCCCGCCTTGAATTCCCGCACAACGGCATCCGGGGCGACCGTCGCAATGGCAACGCCGCCACGACCTGCGCTAATCCGCTTTCCCGCGAGCCAGGAGCGGAGCGCCGCAGCCTGGACCCCGGTGGCCGCCGGGACGGCTATCGTCTTGGCTCGCAACCCGGCAGGCGAGGTGATGCCGGACCGGACCACGAACTCGGCTCCGCCAGCCGCTGCACCGGAAACGACGCTGATCTTCGTGCCGCCCGGGCGGGCCAGGACCGCCAGGATCGAGTCCGCGCTGGCGTAGGCGGCGTCCAGCTGCCCGGATGCCAGGGCATCGGCCTCGGCCGCGCCGCTCCGGAACGGCACCGGGAGCAACGTGTGCCCCGTTCCGCGCAGGGCAGCCGTGAACAACCCCTCCCGCAGCCCGACCAGCGCCGAGGCCTGCGGCACATCGGCGACGAACCCCAGCCGCACCGTCAGCGCCCCGCCACGGCCATCTCCGCCTGAGCCATTTCCGCCTGAGCCGCCCGGTCCCGACGTTCCCCACGGTCCGGGTCCTGAGCCGACGACCTTCGCCGAACCACCGAACGTCCCAGTGACGAGCAGCACCGCCGTGATAATCGCGACCGCCGCCACCACGGCGGCCACCATGACGCGTTTCCTCCGCACCGCCATCCTCCCGCCCTCGCCTGCCAGCGTCCAGCGAACGCTAGTGCAGTCTGCACCACTATCGCAATACCGATGATTGGCGATATATTGGCCTGGCCTCAAGGCCGGGTGAGGCAAAAAGTTAAGAAGTTAAAAAGGAGCGCGGATGCAGGATGGGGAAACTCGCACCCCCGCTTATCACGCAGGCAGCCTGGTCCTCGGCGGCGACCCGGCGCCGGGCCGCCGCGTCGCACTATCCGCCGTGGAAAGCGCGCTCGCCCAGCTGAATGAGGCGACCACCGGGCTCATGTCCGCGTACCGGTCCTTTCAGCGCACTACCACCACGGGCGATGGTCACTCACTGAGTCCCGCCGAAGCGACAGCGGCAGCGGCCAGCCTGCTGACCAGCGGGACCCGCACCGTGCACGCGGTCACCGGACGGCCGGACCTGCTGGGCTTGCTGTCGCCAGGCCCGCTGCTTCAGGGACTCGGTGAGTCCGGCGCCGAGGCGAAGATCCTCTGCCAGGACGTGCTACGCACGGAAATGGCCGGACGGCGCGCCCTGCGCGGCCTCACTCTTGCGGGCGCACAGGTAGCCACCATCCCGTCCCCGCCGCCGCCGATCTTGATCGTGGACCGCGAGGCAGCCATAGCGACCATCGTCGAACCAGATGGCCACGCCGCTGGCGCCCTGCTTATTCGTGACTCCTCGGTAGCCGGATACATGGCCGCAGCCGTTGATTCCTTCTGGCTCATCGCAGCCCCGTTGCACGATGAGGTCCCCAGCGACGGTGACGGCCTCTTCCCCGCTGACCGCGCGCTGCTGCGACTTCTAGCAGACGGCCTGACCCAGCAAGAGACCGCCCGAAGACTGCAGCTATCCGTCCGGACCATCAGCAGGCGCACCGCCGAGCTCAAGCGCATCCTCGGGGCGGCAAGCCCGCTCCAGGCCGGCCTCGAAGCCGCCCGGCGCGGCTGGCTATAAACGCTCCGCACGAAAGCATCCGGCGAGGATCCCCGGCCCCAGGCCTGGAGTGAACTCAAGGGAGCCAAACTGGGAGCCAACAGTCACAGCCTCCAGGCGGCATCAGGCCATCGCCAGCCATCATTGACGCAGGTCAACAGCCTACCGACCGACATCGGGCGTCACGCAGCGACGCTTCGCCGGTGCCTTCTAAGCAGCGGGTCGCGGGTTCGAATCCTGCCCGGCGCGCCAGCTGATTCCAGTGCTGTCTTCCCAGCTCAGAGCCGGTATAGGGACGCCAGGATCAATCAGGTTGTCGCGTCTTCCACTGGCCTGCCCCACCATGGGGTTAGCTAGTTTCTACAGGTCAGAGCGATATTTCGGGTGTTTGTCGTGACCCGCTGCTGTTCGGCAGCGGATCGCCTGTTTTCCTCACTCTGACCAGGGAGTTTGCCACGATGTGAGCCAAAGCGGGAGCCAAAGTGATCTGGAAGTGCGTTGCCGTCCGTGATCGGTACCGTTACCTCGGGCCGCTCTGCGGTGACGTGGCACGCCGGCAGCGAGCGAGGCAGCGCGGTGATCGTCGCCGCGATTCTCCTCCTAGGTCGCTCCAGGTCAGCGCTGGGCTGGAGCGCCTCCTCCAAGTCATCTACGGCATGGCGCGTCCGGCGGGCTGGCTGGCGCGAAGCCGCCTAGAATGGATGTGTGGCTGCGGCTGACGTTGCGAAGTTCCGGCTGGTCTTTGACCTGTGCGATGCCGGCGTGCGGATGTACCGGCAGCGCATGCGGCGGGAGAACCCGGCCGCCTCGGACGAGGAGATCGAGGCCAGGGTCCAGACTTGGCTGCGCAGGCCGAGCGGTGAGGTCGGCGACCGCCTGCGCCTCCCGGCTCGCGGCTAGGGGCTGCCAGTGCAGTCCGTCGACGCGGTCCTCAGGCAGGCCGCTGCGGACCTCGCGGGCAAGGCGAGGGCGGCCAGCAGGCCGGGCCGCTCAGTCTGGAAAACGGCCAGCGCCTCGCGCATCGGGGAAAGCTCTGTCCCGGCCTGCTTTGCTGCCGGCCGCCGGGGCGCAACTGAGGGCCACGCATGAATCCAGGAACCCGGCCAGAGTGGTGTAGTGGCTGACGAGGCGGGTTTCGGCTTCGGTGCGGTAGGCGGAGGTGTCTGTTTGCTGGCATGTCTCGCGGGGCGTACAGGCGCAGCAGATCATGCATGGTGAACCGGCCTGTAGCGTCCTCAGTGACCGGGCGGGCCTCGGCCAGCCGCACCAGGGCGGCCTCGGCTGCCCCGGATTCGGTGTCGGCCAGGACCGCCGCCGAGCCAGGGTCGAAGACAAATATAGAAGATGACGAAACACGGTACCCGCTTATCGAGAATCTATGAGAGGAACACGGTTCGGGGAAACCCGAAAGTTCACACCGTCGGCTATACGTGCGATTCCTGGATGAACTCGGCGTCACGAAGGCAGAAGCCGAAGCGCGCGCGTGCTCCCATCCACTAGTGAATACGTGATGCGCCGTACTCGCCGTCTGCAAAGACAGCCCTTACCTCGTTGGACTGGGCGCACTAAGCTTCGGAACGGAATTCTTCACCGCAGAGGAATACACGCTCCTGATTGAGGGTTTCCGGAAGTACGGATTTCTGACGGATGATGCTCTAGAATTTGGCTCGCACACACAGACCTTGACGAAAGGCACTACGCAGGTATTAAGATGGCAGCAGAGCCTCACACGTCGGAGCGCGAGGGCTATGAGCTTGTTCGTGAAGGAGCAATTTCCGCTGCAGAGCTGGAGCTTCAATTCTGGGAGGGACTCCAAAGCATACTATGAGCTTATTTCGAGCCTAAGCCCATGCGCCAAGAGTCCCGGCGGTGCGCCAGATCAAGAAATCCGAGTTGCTACATTAAAGCTTGGTAACCTCGTGGATCGCCACGACTAGGCAACCGATACCACCAGCTATCAGGAAGATAGTTCCAAAGTATTTAGTGAAGTGCATGGCCCACTCTGAACTCTCTTCCCTTCCTACGGCGGTGCCGGCGCATTCCAGCCCGGCCCCGTCGATGGCCATCAGCCGCCGCCCCGCCAGCCACGCGCCCTGCGCGGGCAGCTGCGCGCAGGGGACCGCGACCCGGCCGGACAGCTCCGCGAGCGCGGAGGAAGAGGGCACGTGCCTTTTCTTCTTTCATATCGCCAGCCAGGAAAAGCCCTGCACCAGCTTCCGCATGACCTCTTCATAAGAATCGCCGGAGAAGCGCCATCGCTAGGGTGAAGTAAACGACCACTCGGGCGGGCGGCAGCCTTTTCCGCTGCTCCCGCCGACCCGTCAAGACGAGCATGTCGTCCATCAGTTCCCTGGTGATGAGCATGGTCAGCATGCCAGGGGCGATCCTATTCGACAGTGGCGCGCCAACCGGGACAGCAGCCGCGGAATCTGCACCCTCCACGCCGAAACGATACCGGAATACCAGAGAAATAGAAAACCGGCCCGATATCCACATTGACCACGGCGTGTCACCTGTGGAAATGCGGATACCTAGCGAACCGTCCCATTGAATTAACGGCATTGCGCCAGCAGCGTGGTGGCCGTCGCCGCGATTCTCCTCAGTTGATCACAAATCCGGGTTGAGAAAAATGAAACGCTTTCGTTCGGCCTCAATCTTCAGCCCGTGTCTCGCCAGGGCATCCAGAACCTGATTTCGCTGATGGCACCAGAAGATCACATAGCTGCCGTCTGTCGTGGCTAGCCTTACTCCTCTCACTATCGTCAACCCTATGACGGCACTTGAATCAGGAGTAGGGCGCCCTAGCCAGTGAACGGTCGAGATCTCATCGTATCGAGCCCGCCATACCGGTACCAGAAAGCGCAGGAAGGGAAATGTGGAGCGCAGCTCCAGTCCGGACTTATATATATCTAGCGTAACCATCGGATAGGTCCAGTTCACGCCGCCAATATAACCATATCGCATTCCGCCGACAAAGCTTGCATCAAGAACCTCTTCATCAAGGTTCGCGTCGCGCCGCACGAACAGCGAACCCCTCCTACGTCTTGCGCCGCTCATGGCATGACCTTTCATTCGGACTTTTCACCAGTCCTGCCCTGCTAGTAGCAGGGAAGCAGGGACGCCTGCGACGATACCACGGCCGCGTAGGCTGCTGCCAATATGTTTTGAGCCTTAGCCTTACCCCAGTGCAGTTGGCTTATCAGCGGGTCTACCGGGTTTAGTCCATTCAAATAGGCCTGTTAGCCATCCCGGGAACTGGTACGTCGCGAAGGTGTTCTGTATCCAGAAACTGGCACCGCCAGGGCCGTAACTGAGGGGAGCTACCCTGGGCCTCCCGCGAACCCGAAGATGCCACTGAATCCGTTATTGATGCTCCAGAAGAACTCTCCGGAAAGGGTTCCAAGCGCACTTATCCCCGCGTTGACCGCGTAGAAGGGGCCGTGCATGTCTGTGATTTCATTCGCGTTCGCGACTAGGCCGTAGAAGCTAGCGCCAGCAACCGCCCCCGCGCCAAGGAACGATACCTGCGACGTAACGGTGAAGCCGATTTGGTTACTGCTGTAGGCCCTGACAGCGCAGACGGATCCTCCGACGCCAAAGCCGACGATCGCTGCGGCGTAGGCGGCCCCAGTCCCGCAACCCCGAGCATGAACCCCGTCTCGATACGCCCTGTCGGGTCAGTACGGTACGTGGGCGCGTCGCCAGCGTAGGCGTAGGGCTGGCCGGTGGTGGCGAGCGCCGGGCCGACGCGGGTGAACTGTCCTAGGGTGGGGTTGTAGTCGCGGGCGCGCATGTCGTCGAGGCCACTGCCGGGGAGGGCGTAGGAGGCGGCGTAACCGATCGGCGATGCGGGGGCGCCGGTGGTGGAGGGGGTGCCGTATGCGCTGTAAGTGGTGGAGGTGACCTGGGTGCCGGACGGGCTGACCAGGCCGGTTAGTGAGCCGAGCCAGTCGCTGACCGCGTAGTCGGTTCCGGTCGCGGTGGTCATGGAGGCGATGGCACCGACTTCGCCATCCTGGCCGACAAGTATGGCTTTGTGGTGATCACCCGACCACGCCAAGGTTCGGCGGCTGCTGGGACGTGTCGTCGGCTGCGGCGCTGCGGCGAGGCCGGGGAAGCGACCCGGTATCGATCATGTCCATGGTCGCGCACATCGAGCGCACGTATCACGGGAACCCGCACCGGGTATACGTCACCGGCGCGTTGTCCGGCGCGATAATGACCGGCGTCATGCTCGCCGACTACCCGGACGTCTTCGCGGCGGGCGCCATCTTCATGGGCTTCCCGGTCGGCTGCGATAGAGGGTGCGGCCCCTACCCGGCGATCTTGCCCCCCCGCGCAATGGGGCGATTCGGTCCGCCAGGCCTATCCGGTTACCACGGCCCGCGCCCCCGGGTCCAGATCTGGCACGGCACCGTGGACGACAACATCCTGTACGCCAACTTCGGCGAGGAGATCAAGCAGTGGACCAACGTGCTCGGCGTAAGCCAGGCTCCGGTCATCACCGATCACCCGGCACCGAGCTGGACCCGCACCGCCTACGGGACCAGCCGCGACGACATCAAGATCGAGGCATACAGCATCCGCGGCGCCGGCCACGGGCTGCCGCAGCCATTTTCGGGGATGAAATAGTACGCGATCCACTTCTTCGGCCTCGACCGGTAGGCGGTCATCGATGACCCCGGAATCCCGCGGTGCCCTCAGCGGCGGCCCGGCCAGGATCTCCGCGCTGATGTCGGCGGCAAGGGCTTGCACGCCCTCGGTCAGCCAGGCGAGCGCGACCTGGCCGAACTCCAGTGGCGAGGAGTAGGCGACGTCAAGCTCGCCGGTGAGCCCAGCGAACGCCAGTCGTTATGCCAGCTTCCAGACCGGGAACCAGATGGCTTCAGAATCCTGGCGCGGCGGAAGCGCGGAGCCGCCCGTGCCCCGGACTGCGGGCGAGGATGACGAGAGCGGCCGCGGATTTGGCGATTTGATCTGCGAAGCCCAGTAGACGGAGTGAGTTCAGGCGGCCTCGGTCACCGTTCCGCGCAGGATGTAGAGGTCGTCGCCGAATACGGCCGAGATCTGGATGTGGCCGCCGATGGCCTGCAAGTAGCGGGCCACGGCCTCGATCGTGGACACCTCGCCGCGCTCGATCTGCGACACCCGGCTCTTGGTCACGCATCCGCTCGGCCACTCGGCCTGCGTCAAGCCCAGCGCCTTGCGCCGCTCGGCAAGACGGTGCCCCGTCGATGTCTGCCGCCGATGTCACTGCTGGCTTCCTCGCCCGGAGGCTGTGGTGTTGCGCCTCCTGTGGTGGCGTTGCGCTGGCATTAGCAGCACTGCTAGCATTGCAGTCAGTGAGACCCTGTGGAGGTGCCATGGCGACGCTCACGATCCGGGGGCTTGACCCGGTTACACATGCACGGCTGCGTGTCGAGGCTGCACGGCACGGCCGGTCCATGGAGGCCGAGGTCCGGGCCATTCTCCGAGAGCGGCTCATACCCAGCCCCGGCGAACGTGGCCTGGGAAGCCGCATCCGGGCGCGCTTCGGAGGGCTCGACGGTGACCTGGAGCTTCCCGACCGCAACGGAGAACTGCCGCGCGCGGCGGAGTTTGACCTGTGATCGTCCTCGATACCAACGTCATCTCCGAGCTGGCCCGCCGGGCACCTGACTCCGGAGTGTTGTCCTGGCTTGACTCTCTTAACGTCTCCGAGGTGGGGACGACCGCCGTTACCGCCGCCGAGCTACGGTATGGCGTCACGAGGCTCCCCGACGGTCACCGCAAGCGGGAGCTGGCAGTGGTGATCCGCGGCATCCTGACCGAAGACTTCCACGGCCGGGTGTTCCCCTTCGACGAGCGCGCCTCCATCCGGTACGCGGACGTCGTCGCCGGTCGCGAGCGGAACGGCAGGCCCATCGGCGTCGCCGACGCTCAGATCGCCGCCATCTGCCGCGACCTCGGCGCCATCCTGGCCACCCGCAACACCGCCGACTTCGAGGAAACGGGAGTCGAACTCATCCACCCCTGGAAGCTCGGCTGATCGCAAACCACGTTTGCGTGCTCGTTAACGGCCAGGGGTTATCCGAGGCCGCCAGCATCGGGAGCCAAACGGGGAGCCAACGGTTACAGCCGCCGAGCCACGTCAGGCCATCACCAGCCACTATCAGCGCAGCTAGATGCGACATAGGGCGACATTAGCCGACTTCCAGCAACGCACAAATGGTGCCTTCTAAGCAGCGGGTCGCGGGTTCGAATCCTGCCCGGCGCGCCTTCAGATCTTCCCAGGTCAACGGGCTATAGGCCTTGAACAGCCATGCCGCAGGGGTTCGATGAGCCGTGGGGCGCGAGCATCGGGGTAGTGCGTATCTCCAGGTCAGGACGATTTTCGTGATGAACTGTGACACGCTGCGCCTCGGCAGCGGGTCAGGATAATTGGAGCCTCTGACCTGGTCATACGCGCGACAGGTTCCCAGTGGGAGCCAAACTAGGAGCCAACCCCGAAAGCAACAGGGCGTGACGCTAGGCCGAATCACCGGTTACTAGTCGGTCAGGGAGCAGGCGGAAGGCCTGATGCGGAGTGAGCGGACGGATCACGCGTCTCGGCCTGGGCTTCCGAGTTCAGGGCCGATATAGAGGCGCCCGGATCAAGCATGTTGCCTCCGTGCCCCCTCGCGATCGCGTGCCGCCCCGGTCATGGGCGACCAGCGGCGACGGCAGTCGCCGCATCAGGCCCGCCGCTCGCCAACCTTGCCCCGCGAAAAGCCGGGTTAATCGTGAACTCGCCAAACAGGCCCGGAGCGACCAGATCTCGGGGCATCGTCCGAATGTCCGTGGTCACAGGCCCCTGGTGGATTCACATCCACGGCAAGCGTCAGCGACCTGGTACGCGGCGGCAAGACCGGCTTGCGAGCAGCCTGGTACAAAGCCGTTTGGGAGTTCGCGGTACGTTGTTATGAGATTCTTCTATATGGCAAGCTTCCGCCTCAGGCGACAAAGATACACCGGCCGATATCCTGGGCGCACTCACCACTTCATAGCGGCCGTTACAGGATCGAATCTTGAGTTATCCAGCGAACCGTTCCTTGAATTAACGGCATTGCGCCGGCAGCATGGTGGTCGTCGCGGCGATTCTCCTCAGTTGATCACACATCCGGGTTGAGAAAACTGAAACGCTTTCGTTCGGCCTCAATCTTCAGCCCGTGCCTCGTCAGGGCATCCAGAACCTGATTTCGCTGGTGGCACCAGAAGATCACATAGTTGCCGTCTGTCGTGGCTAGCCTTACTCCTCTCACTATCGTCAGCCCTATGACGGCACTTGAATCAGGAGTCGGAGACCCTAGCCAGTGAACGGTAGAGATCTCATCGTATCGAGCCCGCCATACGGGTACCAGAAAGCGCAGGACGGAGAATGTGGAGCGCAGTTCCAGTCCGGACTCATATATATCTAGCGTAACCATCGGATAGGTCCAGTTTACACCGCCAATATAACCATATCGCATTCCACCGACGAAGCTTGCATCAAGAACCTCGTCATCAAGGTTCGCGTCGCGCCGTACGAACAGCGAACCCCTCCTACGTCTTGCTTCGCTCATGGCATGACCTTTCATTCAGACTTTTCACCAGTCGCGCCCTGCGAGTAGCAGGGTAGCAGGGACGCCTGCGACGATACCGCGGCCGCGTAGGCTGCTGTCAATATGTTTTGAGCCTTAGCCCTACCCCAGTGCAGTTGGCTTATTAGCGGGTCTACCGGGTTAGTCCATTCAAGTAGACCTGTTAGCCATCCCGGGAACTGGTACGTCGCGAAGGTGTTCTGTATCCAGAAACTGGCACCGCCAGGGCCGATGCTGAGGGGAGCTATCCCTGGGCCTCCCGCGAACCCGAAGATGCCACTGAATCCGTTATTGACGCTCCAGCTCGGCCGCGCGCTCAAGCGCCTGCGCCTGGCCGCCGGCTACACCACCCAGGCAGCGCTCGCCGCCCGCCTTGACGGCCACGGCGAAGACTCCGTCCAGAAGGCCGAGACCGGCTACCAGCTGCCTTCCGACGACCTGGTCCTCAAGTGGCTCGACGCCTGCAACGCCACCGGCCTGGACCGGGAACTCGTCGCCGATCTCGTGGAGCATTCCAGGGAGGGCAGTAGCGGCGTCCGCGCGTTCTTCGAGAAGTACGCGACAGCGGAGCAGAAGGCCGCGTTCCTACGCATCTGGGGACTACAGCTGATTCCAGGTCCCTTGCAGACCAGGGAGTACGCCGAAGCGCTGTTCCAGATCGGCGGACTGGACGAGGACGAGATTGTCGAGCAGACAGACCTGCGGATGAAGCGACAGGCCAAGGTCGACGGCCCCGACGCGGCACACATCACGGCACTCATCTACGAGTCCGCGCTGCACCTCCTCGTCGGCACCCCGCAGATCATGGCCGCCCAACTGGAGCGGCTGCTGGAACTGTCACGACGGCGCAACCTCGTCATCCAGGTCGTCCCCGACACCGGAACCTACTTCCCCGGGCTGGACGGCCCGTTCGCCATCGCCAGCGGCCCCGACATCGCCGATACTGTTGACGTGGTAGCCGTAGAGGACCACGTGCAAGACGACCTGGCCGCGGCCGCCCGCATCATCGCGCTCTTTGAAGAAATCCGCAGCTACGCCCGCAACGCGGCGGAGTCGCGCGCAGTCATGACGGAGGCACTACACACATGGAACAGCCAGCAGCAAGCCCCGGCTGGCGCAAGTCCAGCTACAGCAACGGCGGCGGCGATAACTGCGTAGAGGTAGGCGCCTGGCACGCGGCCGACGCAGTCCTCGTCCGCGACACCAAGAACAACGGCGAAGGCCCTGTCCTCCGCGTTCCCGCGGAAACGTGGCGCACGTTCACCACCGCCATCCGTGGCACGCTGCGCGACTAGTTGAGCAAGCTGGCCGTCGACTGGTTCGATCTACTGGGTGAACCTAAGAGCCGGTACGTTGGCTTGGTCAGCCTGGGCACCAGCCTTCTGGGACCCGCTTCCGCGTGAGCGGGGAGGGGAGCCGGGCTGTCTCCGGTCCAGCGCGGTTTCAGGTTCGTTTCAGCGGCCGCTGGCACAGTCGCCATGGGGGCCGCGAATAGCGGCCTGGAATGCATTCGGGGTGAGCGATCACCCGCAGAAAGGATGTACGGGGACATGTCCGCAATGGTCAAGACAATCGTCCGTGCCACCGCGGCGGCGCTAACCTCGATTTTTCACGCTGCTGAGGCGTCTGCCTGAACGGCGTGAGGAGCGCCTCCGGGAGCGGTTTTCCGGTACCGGGGTATGCTG
>JAICUO010000589.1 GCA_025935815.1 Streptosporangiaceae bacterium | reverse complement strand
GACGCCGACGTTGAGCTCGGTGATCGACCACCAGCTGCCCGAGCTGGCCAGGCTGACCAGCTTGATGAAGCGGGCGGTGGTCGTCGGCAGCGGGATGGTCATGATCCCGGTGGTGCCCGCGCCGCGGGCGATCGAGTTCCAGGTCGACCCGTCCGACGAGACCTGCACCTCGTAGCGGTTCACGAAGTCGCCGGTGCTCGGGCCGACGTCGAGCGAGATCTGGCTGAAGGTGGTTTGCGCGCCCAGGTCGACCTGGACCCAGTCGCCGGGGGTCTGCCCGTGGCCGGAGCTCCACCGGGTGTTCGGGTCACCGTCGGTCATGTTGGCGATGGAGCCTCCCGGCTCGGTGCTCACGGTGGTCACCGTCCAGCCCGACCGGGGCAGGGTGGTGACTGCCCCGCCGCTGACGGTGGCGCCGTACGGCTGTGAGTAGGCGAGCCACGAGTTACCTACCCGTACCGCGTTCTCGCCGGCGAGGACGTCCGCGCTGATGGTCTGCACCAGCCGGCCGCCGGGGGTTCCGGCCGGGCCCTTGCCGAAGTCGAGGTCCACCGAGCCGAGGGCCGCTGGGTCGGCCTGCCTGAGCCGGGCCGGCTGCGCCCACGTGTAGGTGGCCGCCGCCCCGGCCGCGAGGGTGGTGGTGACGTGCTGGTTCCCGACCTGGATGGAGAACTGCGAGTCGCTCGCGGTTGGGTTGTAGGCCACGAGTACCCCGGAGCCGTCCCGGTTGGTGTAGGCGACGTCGGAGACGCCGGACGGCTGCGAGGACGCGATCCGCGTCGCGCCCGGGTGGACGAAGCGGGTCACCTGTCCCAGGGCGTAATAGTCGAGTTCCTTGGTCACGGTGCCGTCGGCGTGCACGGTGACGACCCCGCGGCAGGTGTCGCAGCCGTTGTTCTGCGGGCCGCGGTTGTCGTCTAGGGCCAGGTTCCACAAGATCACGGACTGCGCCCAGTTGCGCGGCGAGCTGATCAGCAGCCCCATGGTCGCGGCGAATGCCTCGGCGTCGGTGCCCTGCCACGTGCCGCCGGAGCACTCGGTCTCGAAGGCCTGCGCGTGCGGGTAGTCGTTATGCGAGACGGACTGGGCGGACACGTTGCCGGCGTAGCAGTGCCAGGCCGTGCCGGGCACGTACGCTGCCGTAGTGGGATCGGCGTACAGGTGCTCGGGGTAGGCCGGCGCGTCCCAGTTGTGGTCGTAGCCGAGGATCTGCGTGGAAAGGCCCGCGCGCCGCAGGGCCGGGCCGAGGTAGCCGCCGATGAACGCGTCCTCAGTGGAGGCCGGGAAGCTCATGCCGGGGTAGCTGGACGGTTCGTAGAGCGGCTCGTTCTGCGCGGACACATAACGCACCGGCACGCCCGCAGCGGCGTAGCCCTGCAGGTACTTCACGAAGTACCTGGCGTAGGCCGCGTAGTACTGCGGGAGGAACGACCCGGTGACCATGGACCCGGACGTCTTCATCCAGCCCGGCGGGGACCACGGCGTGCCCATCATCGCCAGCTGCGGGTTGTCGCGCTCGGCCTGCCGGAGCATCGGCAGGATGTAGGCCTTGTCATGGGCGATGCTGAAGTCCGCCAGCGTCGGGTCGGTGGCGCCGGCCGGCTGGTCGTCGTAGGAGTACGAGCCGTTCACCGCGAAGTCGGAGGCGCCCATCGGGTTGCGCAGCATGGAGATGCCGATGCCGGCGGCGGGGGAGAACAGGTCGGCCATCGTCTTGTCCCGGGGGGCCGCCGGAAGCGTGCTCAGCACGTACGCCGCGGAGTCGGTCATCGACGCGCCGAAGCCCGTCATCGTCTGATAGCGCCGGGTCGGGTCCACCACGACCGTCGTGCCGGCCGGGGCCGGGCCCGGCCGCCACCACTGCGGGGCCTGCGCGGCGAGCCGCTGCCCGGAGGCGAGATCGGTGACCCAGGACCGCACCTGTGCCGCGTGCGCCGCGTGCGCCGCCTCGGTCGCCGCCGCCGGGTACGCGCCTGCGAGCGCGGACACCGCCAGCATGGCCCCCAGTCCCAGTGCGCCTGCCGTGACGCGCAGCGGCGTTTGATCTGACATGAAGCCTCCAGTGGTGCGGCCCGGCGCGGTGAAGCGAGGGCGGACATCGGCGGACATGTAAGGTCACGGATTATCATAAGCCTTGAAAAAAGTCCGTCAAGGTCGCGCAGGGCTGCACAATCGTCGGTGGCTGGGTTCCCGGGGGAGCGGAGGGGGACGCGGGGATGCCTGCCCCGGGCCGGCTGGCATGGTGTCCTGAAAGCCGAGCGCATTTCGGCCCGATCGCGGCCGCGGTCTCTACCTATGTAGACATTGCTGGTCTACCTATGTAGAGTTACGGCGTGACATCGCGTCGGGAGTTCTCGCCGCAGACGCTGCTGGTGCTGGCAGCGCTGCGGGAACAGGCATCGCAGTGGCAGCACGGGTACGCGCTGGCCAGCAGTACGGGGCTGAAGTCGGGGACGCTGTACCCGATCTTGATCCGGCTGGCCGAGCGGGGCCTGGTCGAGGCGTGCTGGCAGGAGGAGCCGGCGCCGGGCCGGCCGCGGCGGCACCTGTACCGGCTGACGGCCGGCGGGCTGGCCAGCGCGGCGCAGGCCCTGGCGGTCCCGGCGGGGCGGCAGCCGGCCCGGCGGCCGGCCAGGCAGGGCGCGGTCGCGCCCGCGGTGCGATGAGCTGGCTGGGCCGCGCCGGGGCGCGGCTGCTGCCGGCCGGGCGACGGGACTGGGCCGAGGCGCTGTGGGCCGAGGCGCACGAGGTGCCGGCGGGCTGGCAGCGGCTGGCCTGGCGGGCAGGTGGCGTGCGACTGATAGCGAAGGAGGCGCAGATGGCGCGCAGGGCCGGCATCCAGGTGCTGTTCACGGTGGCGGCCGGGGCGGCCGCCTGGGCGGCATGGCCGGAGCCCGCGGTCAGCCTCAGCCATGGCGCCGCGGTCCAAGGCGGCGTCATCATCACGATCGCGCTGCTGGCGGGCCTGCCGCTACTGGCCCGCTGGCTCCTGGGGCCGCCCGGCAGCCGGGCGGCCCGGTGGGCCCGGGCCGGGTTTTACGCGGCGATCCTGGCCATCATGCCGGCCAGCGCCGCCGTCGGGATGTTCGTCGGCACGGTCCCGCGCGGGGGCATCGACCGGCATACCTTCGGGGTTATCACCCAAGGCTCCCCGGCGCCGGGCAGCGTGTCCGGCGGCCCGGACTGGGGCGGCGAGATCATCATCTTGCTCATCACCGCCTGCTACCTGGCCGTCATCCTCGCGCTGACCGCCCGGCGCGCCGGGGTGACCCCCGCCACGCTGGCCATCGGCGGCTGCGCGGGCCTGATCGTGGGCCTGGCGACGTACGCGGTGTTCCCGCTCGGGGTCGATAAGACGGCGACCAGCCCGTGGCTGCGCGGATCGGCGAGCGACCCGCTCGTGGCCCTGGCCTGGGTCGCGCTGCTCGGCGCGCCGGTGGTGGCCGGCGCCCTCGCCGCCCGGCGCCGCCCCGAGGCTGCACCGGGCGGCCTCGGGGCGGCGTCCGGCGACCCGCTCGCGCAGGGCCTCGCCGCGGGGCTGGTGTCCGGCGGCGCCGGCGCCCTGACCGCCACCGCGCTCGGCACCGGTACGACCGCGCTGATGCTCAAGTCAGCCTGGATGCGGGGCTTGCTCTATCACGGCCAGCACCTGACCGCCTCGGCCCTCTACGGGCGCGAGCTGTACGCAAGCCAGCGCGTGGCGCTCTACGGCCTGCTCTGCGTGGCCTTCCCGGTCATCGGGGCCATCATCGGCGGGTTCAGCTCGGCGATGGCCCGCACGACCGGTCCGGCGACCGGCGGGCGCCCGCCGGGGCGTGAGCCAGTGCCGGATCAGCCGACGGCGGGCGGCTGGTCGGCGTGGCGGTGACCAGCTACCTAAGGGCGTCACGGGGACCTCGTGGCCGTGGTCGAAGCGGCGGATGACGGTGGCTTCGCCGTCCGTCATGACCACGACCTCCTGGGGAATGCCGCCGAAGCTGCGCAGGCGGGCGTCATCCAGGGCGGTGGTCAGGCCCTTGAGGGTGTAGGCGTAGACCTGGGTGACGTCGCCGGACGGGATGTCGCTGTCGGCGTCTCGCACGACGTAGGCCTTGCGGGCCGTGTTCATGGTGCGCCCCCTGTGTCACACCCGTCCCAGCACCACGGTAGCAAAAGCGCAGGTCAGAGGAGTAGTGGCGGTCCTCTGCCGGATCGGGGCAGAATCGTGGAGGAGGGACCGTCGCGTTGTGTATGGTCGCGGCTAGGGCGGCCGGCGTCGGCGTCAGGCAGCGCGTGGATGGGGTGCGATGCTGGTTATTTCTGCTGCTGAGGTCGCCTCGCTGCTTGACCTGGACGCGCTGGCCGACGCGCTGCAGGCGGCGATGGCCGATCTGAGCGCCGGCCGGGCATCGGTGCCGCCGCGGGTCGCCGCGATGGTCACCGGGCAGGACGCGATGCTGGCGGCGATGCCCGCTTTCCTGCCCTCGGCCGGCGCGCTTACCGCCAAGCTGGTGAGCTTGTTCCCGCGCAACCAGGACCGTCCTACCCACCAGGCCCTGATTTGCTGCTTCGATCCCGCCACCGGCACTCCGGTCGCGGTGATGGACGGCACGCACGTGACTGCCGCGCGGACGGCCGCTGGATCGGCCGTGGCGACCCGGCTGCTCGCCCGCCCGGGGGCCAGCCGCGTCGCGGTGATCGGGACCGGGGTGCAAGCCGACGCCCATGCGCGGGCGCTGGCGCGCCTGCCCGGCGTCCAGGTCGTGCTGATAGCCGGGCGGGACCCGTCGAAGGCGCGGGCGCTGGCGGGCGAGCTCATCACCGCCGGCGTCCCGGCCCAAGCCCAGGCCTCAGCCGAGGATGCCGTGCGCTCAGCCGACGTGGT
>JAICUO010000611.1 GCA_025935815.1 Streptosporangiaceae bacterium | reverse complement strand
GGTCATCGTCCCTGACCAGGCTCCGCGGCCGGACATCGGCCAGGAACGCGCCGCTCCCGGTAACCGCCAGGAAGTCCGGGACATGCTCCCGCCACCCGGCCCTGGTCTCCGCCCGCAGCCGGAACGGCTGCGACACCACATCGGTCACGCCACCCGCGAAGTCCAGCGCCAGCAGCAGCCGCTGCTCCTCCAGGCTCTCGAACCCGTGATGACGGCCCGTGGACACCAGGAACTCCAGCCCGGGCCGGTGCCGCTGCCCCGGCCGCCGGGTGAAGTGCCGCCACGGCCGGCACCCCCGGCCAGGACCTGGCCCAGGTCACTCACCCGGCAAACGGCCACCGCGCCGTCGCGGCGCCAGCTGGCCTCCCACCGGCCTTCCCAGCCCTCACCGCACGCCAGTTCCCGCCGCGCCGCTTCGGGAACCCTCGTAAGCGTCGCCAAGATCACTCAGGCCGCACGACGGCGACGGAACCACCACCGTCCGCGCTAACCCCTGGGGGACCGCCATAAAGCCTGTCTACAGCGCCCCGTGCCGCAGCGCCCGCGGGCGCCCATCCACCCTGCTCACCCGGCGTGTCACCGGGACCAGCTGGTGTTGACGGCACCTTTATCTGGCCACCAGGTCATTATCAACAGCCATGCTCTTTGTCCGCCGTTCCGGGCGGCGATCGCCGCGTTGGGCCGGTCTTCGGCGTGCTGGTCCTGCGTCTCCTGCTGGCACCTCGATGGCATGCCCGGCAACTTGCTCCGGTGGGGTCTCGCTGGCGGACGAACGGGCCAAACGGGATAGCAATGAAGAGGTGGAGGGCCCGGCAATCCCGATGTCCCGGTGAACAGCGAACGCGCGAGGGTCGTGCAGCGCCTCCGCTCGACTGACCCGCCTGCCGGGGCGGCCCGCTCCCGGATGTGCTGGCGTCGCCATCTATCGCCCGGCCCCATGGCTTCGTTGACGCAACCATGTAGTTGCTATATCTTGGCAACCAAGCAGTTGCATCACTCACGTCAGCCGAAGAGGAGCACACCAGTGACCACCACCACCAACTACCGCACGACCGTCCGGGTCAACGCCCCCGCCGACGTCGTATTCGACGCCGTTACCACCGCCGAGGCGCTCGCCGCGTGGTGGAGCCCGGTGACCGGCTCGGGCCTGACCGGGGGTGAGCTGCGCTTCCCGATGGTGGCGGGCGAGCCGCCGCTCCTGATCCAGGTCGACGAGGCAACCCGCCCGGCCACCGTCCGCTGGACGGTGGCCGAGTGCACCTTCATGGAGGACTGGGTCGGCACGCAGCCCACCTTCACGATCACGCCCCTCGGCGACGGTGCCTGCGAGCTCACCTTCGAGCACCTCGGCCTTGACGACGAGCTCGAGTGCAAGGACATGTGCAGCCGCAGCTGGGACCACTTCGTCCGCACCAGCCTGCGGGAGCTCGCCGAGGGCGGTCCCGGCGCCCCCAACCGCAGCGCGCGGGACCTCGCCCGCCGCGCCGCCGAGCAGCAGGGGTGATCCCGGCAGCCGCGGACGGCCCGTCGACGGGCCGTCCTCGGGCTCGCACCTGTCCGTCGAGGAGGAAATGATGGCGTTCCCTGACCGCATCGAGCGGACCATGACGCTGGCCCGCCCGCCCCGCGAGGTGTGGCCGGCGCTGACCACCGCCGAAGGGCTGAGCGCCTGGTTCGGGCAGCGAGCCACGATCGACCTGCGTCCCGGCGGGGCAGCGTCGATGACATTCGCCGGCGGCATGAGCGTCGAGATGCGCGTGGAGCGGGTGGAGGAGCCGACCGTGTTCGCCTACACATGGCGGCTGCCGAACCTGCCCGAAGACGACCCGCGCCGCACCTACGTCGAGTTCACCCTGGAACCCGCCGGCGACGGCACGCTGCTTCGCGTCACCGAGACCGGCTTCGCCCAGCTCCCCCCCGACATCCGGCGCGAGACATACGAGTCGCATCGCGACGGCTGGGCGCGTGAGCTAGCTGAGCTAGCGGACCATCTCAATGGCACCTGACATCGAGGCCGTGGCCGAGCAGGTCTTCACAGCCCTGGCCGACCCGACCCGCCGCGCCATCCTCGCTGCCCTGGCCACCGGCGGGCCGGCCACGGCCACCGACCTGGCGGCGAGCCTGCCGATCACTCGTCAGGCGATCGCCAAGCACCTTGCCCTCATGGCCGACGCTGGCCTCGTGACCCCCGAGCCGGGCGAGCGCCGCCGGATCCGCTACCGCCTGCGGTCTGCACCGGTCCAGCTCGCGCAACAGTTCCTCGCCGCGCTCGCCAACGACTGGGACGACCGGCTCGATGCGCTGAAACACCACCTCACGGCGGGATGAGCCACGCCGAGGCTCCAAGCCTTCGCCCCACTTCTGTGTTTGGAGGATTACGAAAATGGGATGGGATGATGGCCGTGCAGCCGGGCCATGCCTGCCCAGGGATGCGAGTCCCGGCCGGGGATCGGATACGGCATATGCCCGTGCGGCGGCCTGGCCGCAGTTGCTTGCCCGCCTTGACCTCGTCAGGCGGAGGTGGGACCTGGCCATCATCGCCAGCCTGCGTGATGGGGGCGTCCGCCCGGCCGGGCTGATGCGGGTGATCAATGCCCAGGCCGGCGAGCGGCGCCTCACCTGGAAGGTGCTGGCCGAGAGGCTTGACTGGCTAGAGAGTGAAGGGTACGTGACCAGGCGGCAGGTTGACCCGGGCGAGCATGGTACTGGCTGCGGCCCCGGGCATGCCGGACACTGGCGGCACTCGACGCGCTGGCTGCATGGTACGACGAGCCTGAAGGCACGGCATATGGCGCATGAAGGCCCAACGTTGTGCGCCGGTGACATCGACGGGCGGGAAATTCAGCGCAGAATCGTCCGGGGCCTTGTGATGGTCTTCGTCTCCCGTCGCTGGCGGTCGCCTATACCGGCTACCAGCCTGTACTCAGGCCGCTATAGTCGCGTCACCGAATGTGGCCAAAAGCTGGTCGCCTTGCTTGCGAGGAGGACGCCGATCGACTCTGGCCGCCGTGTCATCGAGTGACGCTGCGCTAGTTGCAGCGCATGTCAATCGCTCGCGCATTTGCGGGGAAAGGGCGGGGCCAGAGCTGGGATGAACTGGCCGGCGGGCCGGCAGAAGAGCGGGATCAGCCGATCGGCGTCGAGGTAGGTGGTGATGCCGCTGATCAGTCCCTCGTGTACATCGAGGAAGACCAGGCCGAAGGGCGTGTAGGCCCCGTCGGGCCCGGGCCGCATCTGCCAGAACGCCGGCGAGCCGTTCGCTGCGGTCGGGACGAGGCGTGCGCCTTCGCAGGACGCGTCCGGGTCCAGCATCGCCTGCCTGATTTGATCACGGCCGCGGAGCCACCACGTGAAGGGAGGCATCGACATCGTCGCATCCTGGCGGATCAGGGCTACGAGCGCGGCGATGTCGTGGCGTTCGAACGCTTCGCAATAGCGGGTGAGCAGCTCACGCTGAGCGGGGTCGGACGGCCGGAGCGGTTCGCCAGGCATGAGGTCAACTGCGGCTGACGGGGAGCTGAGCGGGTTCGCCTGGTTCGCGGCGGCGGACCTGGGCGGGCTGGAGCTGAGCAGGTCTGCTCGTGCCCTGCTTCGTGACACGGGCCGTCTTTGACGACGTCTCTTGGCCCTGCCTGCTGGTAATCATGGCGGCTTCTGGCCGGCGTCTTGCGGCGGGGGCGCGATGGCGCGGACTGCGGGTTGATCCAGGGCTTGAAGGAGCTTGACCCTCACGTGGCGTGATGCCGCATAGTCGGTGGCGTGGAGGATCACCTGACTGTGGGGCGCCTGGCCGAGCTGGCCGGCGTGACCGTCCGCACGCTGCATCACTACGACGAGATCGGGCTCGTATGTCCGTCGGCGCGGACTGCAGCCGGGTATCGGGCCTACTCGGCGGGCGACGTGGAGCGGCTGCGGGAGGTGCTGGCTTACCGGCGGCTGGGTTTCGGGCTGCGGGAGATCGCGGACCTGGTTGACGACCCGGCCACCGACGCGACCGCGCACCTGCGCTGTCTGCGCGGCCTGCTGCTGGAACAGCGGGACCGGGCCGGTGCCATGGTGACGGCCATCGACAGGGAGCTCACGGCACGGGCGAGGGGAATGGCAGTGACACCAGAGGAACAGCTGGGAATGCTCGGCGCGCGGTTGTATGACGCCATCGGGGGCGCGTACCCCGCGACGCGGCGCACCGATCCCCGGATCGCCGCGCAGGTCTGGGACGCGCTCGGCGACGCGCGGACGGTGCTGAACGTCGGGGCCGGCACTGGCTCCTACGAACCGCCCGGCCGCGACGTCACCGCGGTGGAGCCGTCGGCGGTCATGCGGGCGCTGCGCCCCGAGGGCGCGGCGCCGTGCGTGGCCGCCGCCGCGGAGGGCCTGCCGTTCGCTGACCAGACTTTTGACGCCGCGATGGCGTTCAGCACTGTCCACCACTGGCAGGACCCGGTCGCCGGGCTGCGAGAGATGCGGCGCGTGGCCCGCCGCGTGGTGGTGTTCACCTACGACTCCAGCGAATTCGCCTGGCGCCGGCGGTTCTGGCTCACCCGGGACTACCTGCCGGAGGTCGCCGGCGTTTACGACCCGGGCTGGCTGCCGCGGCTGGCCGGGGCGGTCGGGGGCCGGGCGGAGCCGGTGCTCATCCCGTGGGACTGCGCCGACGGCTTCTTCGAGGCGTACTGGCGCCG
>JAICUO010001006.1 GCA_025935815.1 Streptosporangiaceae bacterium | reverse complement strand
GAGCGTCTTACCACCGGGCGCGAACGCCACGGTCTCCGCGGTCCCGGTCGCGGTGACCTTGACCGCCGGGCCGGCCGGGGCCAGCGTGGTCCCGTCCAGCAGCAGCACGGTGCCGTCGCTGATCGCGGCGGCCAGGTACCTCCCATCCGGTGCCCACGCGATGCCGTTGACGAACACGTTGGCGGGCAGCGCGCGGGTGGCGGTCAGTGCGTGGGTTTTCGCGTCCCACAGTTGCACGCTGGTGCCGCCGACGGCGATCACCTGACCGTCCGGGCGGTAACCGACCGCCGAGGACACGTTGCCGGTCAGCAGCACCGGGGCGGGTACCGTCCAGATGGTGGCGGTCCCGTCCGCGTCGGAGGCGGCGATGCGGCCGGCGCCATCCCAGGACACCGAGGTGACCGGCTGCGGCGCGGGCAGCCTGGTGGTCAGCGCGCGCGAGGCCAGGTTCCACACCAGCACGTCCGCGTCGGAGGTGCCCGCCGCCAGCGCGGTGCCGTCGGGGCTGAAGGCGACGGCGTTCACCCACGTGGTGGCGTTGGCCAGACGGCCGTCGGCTCTCGCGCGCACCGCCCCGCCGGGTCCCTTGCCCGGCGTGAGCTTCCACAGCCACACCTTGGAGTCCTGGCTGGAGGCGGCCAGCTCCCGGCCGTCGGGCGCGAAGGCGACCCCGCTCACCATGGCCGCCGGGCCCTTCAGCGTGGCGTCCAGGGTCGCGCTCGGCGCGGTGCCGGACGCCCCGTTAGCAGGCGCCCCGGTGAGGGTCCACAGCCGGACCGCGTCATCGGCGCCGCCGGCCGCCAGCGTCCGCCCGTCCGGGCTGAACGCCACCGATTCCACCGCCCCGGCGGCCCCCGCCAGCGCCCGGCCCGCCGTGACCGGGTGCGCGGGGTCGCTCACGTCCCACAGCCACGCCTTGTCGTCGTAACTGCCGGCCGCGAGGGTCGTCCCGTCCGGGGAGAACGCCACCGAGTAGATCGTGCTGGCCGGCCCGCTCAGCGCCGGCAGCGCCACCGGCCGCGAAGGATCCCGCATGCTCCACAGCTTCACCACCCGGCCCGCGCCCGCCGCCGCCAGCACCGACCCGTCCGGTGAGAACTTCGCGACGTACAGCGGGTGGGCGCCGTCGGGCCGCACCACGGTCGCGACCAGCGACGGCCGTGCCGGGCTGGCCACGTCCCAGAGCTTCAGCGTCCCGTCCGCGCCGGCCGCCGCCAGCAGCCGCCGGGCCGGGCTGACGGCCGCCCACTGCACAAGGCCGGAGGTGTCCATGATCCGCGCGCCGGCCGGGGTGCCGCTCGACTCCAGGAGCGCCGCCGTCGCCTGCGGGGTGCGCGCCATCTGGTAGCTCGCCACGCTGAGCTGGCCCGCCAGCGGAGGGTCCTGGCCACGGACCTGCCCGGCGATCAGGGCGATCTCCCGCGAGTTGGCGTTGTCCCGGGCGACTACGGCGTCATGCCGCTGGCTGAACGCGTACCACGCGGTGAGCCCGACGATGACGACGAGCGCGGCCAGCACGGCCACCAGGCCCTGCAG
>JAICUO010000652.1 GCA_025935815.1 Streptosporangiaceae bacterium | reverse complement strand
GAGCAGGCGGTGTCGACCACCTTGCTCGGCCCCATCAGCCCCAGCGTGTACGAGATCCGGCCGGCCATGAAGCTCGGCTCGCCTATCAGCTGGTACGCGTCCACGTGCCGGATGTCGCCGATCTGCTGCCGCAGCCGGACGTAGTCGGTCGTGCTCACGCCGAGGAAGACACCGGTCGCGCTGCCTTCGAGGCCATCGGGGGCGTACCCGGAGCGTTCGAGCGCCTCCCAGGCGACCTCCAGCGTCAGCCGCTGCTGCGGGTCCATGCCGACGGCCTCGCGTGGCGAGATGCCGAAGACCGCCGGTTCGAAGCGGTCAACCGGGCCGCTGAGGAAGCCCCCGCGGATGACGTGCGCCTTGCCCGGCGCCTCGGGATCGGCGTCGTAAAAGGGCGCCGCATCGGCCCGCGCCGCCGGGAACTCGCCAGTCGCGTCGACTCCGTCGCACAGCAGGCGCCAGAACGACTCCGGGTCGTGGACGCCGCCCGGGAACCGGCAGCCAATCCCGGTGACCGCCACTGGCCCGGGCGGGGCGGCCCGGTCCCCGGCGGTCGCCAGGGCCTCCTGCAGGCGCTCGATCGTCCGCAGAGCCTGGACCAGCTCGCGGCGGTCGTGCCGGGCTCCGGCCGCGGGAGCCAACGATCCGTCCACACTGTCGGGCATCACTGCATCCCATCATTGATTCCTTGTTTGTTGAACTCTATGAGTGATGAATTTATTGGTCAAGTGATCGCCTGGCGGGCTGGTCGGCGACCCGCGCGTGCGCGACGCGTCGCGGCGGAGCCAAGAACAGGATGATGGGTATTGGCGAGGCCAGCCCTCCCTTGACGGTCACGCAGCCGCCCGCTAGGCTCCTGACTTGTTGATTTCAACGGTTGATGTATTTTAAGCAGTCGAGTTACTGCGCAGCTGCTTCCCGGCGCGCGGTGGCCGTCGGCCACCCGTGTGCCGCCCCGACATCCCGGCCCACGCAGGATGGAACGAGACATGAGCCGAACCGACCATGGCAATCAATTCGACGTCACCATCATCGGATCGGGCCTCGGCGGCTCGACCCTCGCGGCGGCGCTGGCCCGGAACGGCGTCAAGGTGCTGCTGCTTGACGGCGGGACGCATCCGCGATTCGCGGTGGGCGAGGCCACGATCCCCTACACCAACGTCACTCAGCGCCTGATCGCCGACCGGTACGGGATCCCCGAGCTGAAGAACCTGTGCTCGCTCGCCGACAGCACGCGGGCCATCGGCCCGAAGTTCGGCACGAAGACGCACTTCGGCTTCCTCCGCCACGAGGAGGGCAAGCCCCAGGACCCCCGCGAGGTCAACCAGTTCCACACCCCCCCGGCCCTGCTGGCCGAGGCCCACCATCTCTACCGCCAGGACAGCGACAGCTACGTCTTCCACCTCGCCCTTCAGTACGGAGCCCGGGCCCGGCAGAACTTCCGCATCGCGAACGTCGACATCGACGGCTCCGGTGTCACCATCCACGGCGAAAACGGTGACGAGTACCGTTCCCGGTACGTCGTGGACGCGGGCGGCTTCCGCTCACCGCTCGCCGAGACGTTTAACCTGCGCGAGCAGCCGACGCGCTTCAAGCACCAGTCACGCTCGATGTTCACCCACATGATCGGGCTGCCCCATACGGACGAGCTGTGGTCCCGGGCGCGCGCTGACCGGCCGCCGGTCCCGTGGAACCAGGGAACGGTGCACCACACGTTCGAGCGCGGATGGTTCTGGTACATCGCCTTCAACAACACGCCGCTGTCGCAGAACCCGCTCGCGTCGGTCGGGCTGACCCTCGACCCGCGCCGCTACCCTCGGGACCCGTCGCTGACGCCGATGGAGGACTTCATGTCCATCGCGTCGCGCTTCCCCGACATCGAGCGCCAGTACGCGGGCGGGGTTCCCGTCCGGGAGTGGGTCTCCACCGATCGCGTGCAGTATTCCTCGAAGCAGCTGGTCGGTGACCGGTGGTGCCTGCTCGCGCACGCCGCCGGCTTCCTCGACCCGCTCTTCTCCTTCGGCCTCGCGGTCACCGGGGATGCGGTCAACGCCCTAGCCTGGCGCCTGATCCGGGCGGTGCAAGACGATGACTTCTCGGCCGAGCGCTTCGAGTACATGGACCGAATGCAGCAGGCGCGGCTCGACTACGTCGACGAAGTGGTCAACGCGGCGTACACGGCATTCTCCGATTTCGACCTGTGGAAGGCCGTGTTCCGCTGCTGGGTGTGGCCGAACAACGCCGGCACCTTCCGCCTTCAGATCGCGCTCAGCAAGTTCCGCAAGGACGGGGACGACGAGCACTTCCGCGCGCTGGAGGAGCCTCCCTACCTGGGCATGGACTGGCCGGTGCACGACGGGATGAAGGAACTGTACGACCTGATGGTGAACCGATGCGACGCCGTCCAGGCCGGGCGGATGAGCACCCGGCAAGCGGCCGACGATCTATGGGGCGTGCTGAGCACGGCGAACTTCATGACCCAGCCGTTCGGTTTCGGTGACCGGGAGCGGCGTTTCATGCACCCCACCCCCAAGGTCGTCGCCAGGTCGGCGCTGTGGGCCCGGCGCGAGGCCGACCCTATGGTCAGGCAGATGCTGCTCGCCGTCGGCAAAGAGGCCGTCGGCAGCCGACTGCGCGGTTCCCACATCTTCTAGGCCCGATCCAAGCCGCCGCTGGCACGGTGCCGGCGGCCGGAAAGTGGGTCAGCCGCGCGCCTGATGGCATGATATGTCTGGTTGGCGGACGGAGCCGGCGCAGGTCCGCGTCCGGCCCGACGACGACGGGGAACCGATCATGCGGGAGGGCCCGATGCTGTCCTGTGCGGGACAGGCCGAGGCGCCAGCCCCGGCCGTCGGGGCGGTGACCGACTGCCTGTCCCCGGCATTCGTGGACTGCCTTCTCGACTGTGCCCTTGAGCCGGTGCTCGACGCCGCGGCCCAGCGGGCCGGGCAGGCCGCGAAGCGCAAGAACAACGCCGGCGATGCCACGGAAGTCGCGAAGGCCCTGCTGGCGGTGACAGTTTGCGACCCGGCCTGCGGCTCGGGGAGCCTGCTGATCGCGGCGGCCCGCAGGATCGCCCGACGGGTCGCGCAGGCCCGCGAGGGGAACCAGTCCGCGGACGCCCTGCGGCGCGCGATGCGCGAGGTGGTGGGCAACTGCGTCTACGGCGTGGACGTCAGCGGGGAGGCGGTGGAGCGGGCGAGGGACCGCCTGCGGAGCGCGGCCGACGTCCCGGGGATGACGCCGCCTTTCCTGGACGGTCATCTCAGGCAGGGCAATGCCCTGATCGGCGCGAGCCCGGAGTTGATCGAGGGCGGTGTCCCCGACGAGGCCTTCCGGCCAGCCCGCGGCGATGACCGCAGGCTTGCCCGCTCCCTGCGCCGCGCCAACGCCAAGCCGGGCCCGGGGCAGGCCACCTTGTTCAGCGAGCAGGGCGGCGACGCCCACGGCAACCAGGCACTGGCGGAGTCCCTGGCGAAGATCGGGCGGCTGCGCCCCGCTCGGCAAGACAGTGCTCGGCAAGATAGTGGGGCGCCGGCCGATGACCGCCGCCAGGCGGCCGAGTACCGCAAGTGGCGCGATTCGGCTGCCTTCCGCGCGAAACGCCTGGTCGCTGACGCCTGGTGCGCGGCCTTCGCCTGGGCCAAGACGCCGGACGCGCCGCCCGCGATCGTCAACCGGGTCCTGCTGGACCTGCGGGAACGGGAGACCGAAGGGATCCTCCCGGAAACCCTCGCGGAGATCTACCGGCTGCGCGGCGAGCACGGGTTCTTCCACTGGCACCTGGAGTTCCCTGACGTCTTCCGGGTCCGCGCGGGGGAGACCCGGTGGCGGGGCGGCTTCAGCTGCGTGCTGTCCGCCCCGCCCCGGGACAAGATCGACCGTCGCGAGGGGAGCGCGGTCTTCGGGTTCGCCACTTGCTCGGGCGCGTATCCCGAATGCGCGGCGGGCCTGGCCGAGCCCGGTGTGTCGGCGCTGCGCGCGGACCTGCTCTTCACGGAGCGGGTTACGGCGATCCTCGCGCCGGAGGGCCGCGCGGGCTGCGTCGTCGCCCCGGGAACGGCGGCCGCCCCCGGCGCCCGGCACCTGCTCGGCGGCATGATGCGGCGCGGCGCGCTGGTGTCCCTGTATGACTTCCCCGGCCCGGAGGCCGGGCTCTGCCTGCTCACCATCGGGGTCCCGCCCATCGTCGGCGGCCCGGTGCTCGGCGGCCCGGTGCTCGGCGGCGCGGTGCTCGACGACCCGGTGCTCGACGACCCGGTGCTCGGCGGTCCTGCCCGCGGGGGCACGGCCAGCGGTGCCCCGGCCCACGCCGCAGCCGCGAGATTCGCGTTCT
>JAICUO010000382.1 GCA_025935815.1 Streptosporangiaceae bacterium | reverse complement strand
TGCATCAAGATCGACATCGGCCGCATGCTGGCTGGACACGACGACGGTGTCCAACCGGACCGGCTTGTCGCCGTCGTACTCGATGGTCACCTGGGTCTTGCCGTCCGGCCGCAGGTAGGGCACGGTGCCGTCCTTGCGCACCGCGGCCAGCCGGCGCGACAGGCGGTGCGCCAGCGCGATCGGCAGCGGCATCAGTTCCGGGGTCTCGCGGCACGCGTAGCCGAACATCAGCCCCTGGTCCCCGGCGCCTTGCAGGTCGTACTCGTCGGTGAGGCCATCCTCGCGGTGCTCGAAGGCATCGTTCACGCCCTGGGCGATGTCGGGCGACTGCGAGCCGATGGACACCGAGACGCCGCATGACGCCCCGTCATAGCCCTTGGCGGAGGAGTCGTAGCCGATCTGGAGGATCTTCTCCCGGATGATGCCGGGGATGTCCACGTACGTCCGGGTGGTCACCTCGCCGGCCACATGAACCTGCCCGGTGGTGATCAGCGTCTCGACAGCGACGCGGCTGCCCGGGTCATCCTTGATCATCGCGTCCAGGATTGCGTCGCTGATCTGGTCGGCCATCTTGTCAGGGTGGCCTTCCGTCACGGACTCCGAGGTAAACAGCCGACGGGCCAACGTTTTCTCCGTCCATCGCTCTAGCGGGCTGGTTCGTTAGCGGGCGGATACGACGATAGCGCAGGTCGCGGGCACCTCAGCCCGCCTCACCGGAGGCGGGCGGCGACGAGGTCCCAGACGACCTCGGCGAGTGCTTCCTTGCTGCCGCGCGGGATCGGCGTCTGTGATCCTTCGCGTGAGTAGACGACGGCCTCGTTGTCGGCGCTGCCGAAGCCCCGGCCGTTGCCGACCGGGTTGACGACCAGCAGGTCGCATCCCTTGCGGGCGAGCTTGGCCTGGGCGGCCTGCGGATCCGGGTCAGTCTCGGCCGCGAACCCGACCACGACCTGGCCCTCTTGTCCCTCGCGGGCACGGCGGCCGGCCAGGTCATGCAGGATGTCCGGGTTCTCGGTCAAGGCGATGGGATCGGGCTGGCTTCCGTCCTTCTTGATCTTGGAGTCGCTGCGCGCGACCGGGCGGAAGTCGGCGACCGCGGCGGTCATCACGACCGCGTCGGCGATGCCCGCCTCAGCGAGCATCGCGGCGTGCATGTCGCGCGCCGAGACCACGCGCACGACCCGCGCGCCGGCCGGGTCCGGCAGCTCCACGTTCGCGGCGACCACGGTCACCTCAGCGCCGCGCAGCGCCGCCGAGCGCGCGAGCGCGTACCCCTGCTTGCCGGTCGACCAGTTTCCCAGGAACCGGACCGGGTCCAGTTCCTCGCGCGTCCCGCCGGCCGAGATCACCACGCGCCTGCCCGCCAGGGAGGCGGCCGCGGGCACCGTTCCTGCGGCAAGCACCGTGTTCCCGGCAGGCACCGTGTTCCCAGCAAGCACCGTGTTCCCGGCGGGGATGAGCCTGGCCAGGAGCGCCTGGACGACCGCGAACAGCTCCTCCGGGTCGGGCAGCCGTCCCGGGCCAGTGTCCGCGCCGGTTAGCCGCCCGGAGGCCGGGTCGATCACGATCGCGCCGCGCTTGCGCAGCAGGGCCACGTTCGCGGTGGTGGCGGGGTGTTCCCACATCTCGGTGTGCATGGCGGGCGCGAGCACGACCGGACAGCGGGCGGTCAGCAACGTAGCGGTCAGCAGGTCGCCGGACATGCCGGCGGCGGCGCGGGCGAGCAGGTCGGCGGTCGCGGGCGCGACGATGACCAGGTCAGCGCTCTGGCCGAGCCGGACGTGCGCCACCTCGTCTACCGCGGTCCACACGTCGGTGGCCACGGGCTCACCGGACAGGGCCGCCCACGTCGGCTCGCCCACGAACCGCAGGGCGTCGGCGGTAGGGATGACGCGGACCCGATGGCCCGCCTCGCGCAGCAGGCGCAGCAGGGAAGCCGACTTGTAAGCGGCGATTCCGGCGCTGACGCCGAGGATTACCCGCGCCATATCGCAGGGCGATAAGCGAGGTTACGCCTCGCTGGTGGCCTCGACGGACAGCAACCGCTCGCGGGTCTCCCGCAAGGCGATCGACAGCGGCTTCTCCTGCACGCGGGTCTCGACGAGCGGGCCGACGTACTCCAGCAGCCCCTCGCCGAGCTGGGAGTAGTAAGCGTTGATCTGGCGAGCGCGCTTGGCCGCCATGATCACGAGCCGGTACTTGCTGTCAACGACTTCCAGCAGGTCGTCGATCGGCGGGTTGATGATTCCGTCCGCGGCCGGGGTTGCAGGCACGTGTCGCCTTCCTCATTGATAGCTGTTAATCAAAGTTACCATCTGCCGGCAAACCTCCTCGACGGACGTGTTCACCAGCGTGTGGTCGAACTCGCCAGCCGCCGCCAGCTCCTCCCGGGCAACGTCCAGGCGGCGCTCGATCACCTCGGCTGATTCCGTGCCGCGGCCGGTGAGCCGGCGCACGAGCTCCTCCCAGGAGGGCGGCGCGAGGAACACCAGGACGGCGTCCTCCATGGACTTGCGCACCTGGCGAGCGCCGGCGAGATCTATCTCGAGCAGTGTAGGCAGTCCCTGCCCGATCCGCCGCCGTACCGGCTCACGCGGCGTGCCGTATTTGTTGCCGGCGAACTCGGCCCACTCCAGAAGCTCCCCAGAGGTCACCAGGCGGTCAAACTCTCGCTCATCGACAAAACGATATTCGCGTCCGTCCACTTCGCCGGGACGCGGCTTGCGGGTCGTGACGGAAACGGAAATCCAGATGTCGGGGTGCCGGCGGCGGAGCTCAGCGGCGACCGTGCTCTTCCCGACCCCTGAGGGCCCGGAGAGCACGGTCAGCCGTGAATGTCGCCGCGCCGCGGGCGCGCCAGCACCGCTAGGCGCCGCACCCCCCGCGGCTACCGCCTCGCTTGACTTACCGCCGGGCGAGACGGCCATGCCCCCGCGCCCAGGCCGGCAGTCCGCACAGCCGGTCAGCTAGCTCAAATGTCCGCACCGAACTCCTGCTCAAGCGCGGCACGCTGATTGGCGCCCAAGCCGCGCACCCGCCGGGAGTCCGCGATGCCGAGCCTGTCCATGATCTGCTTGGCGCGGACCTTGCCCACGCCCGGCAGGGACTCGAGCAGCGCCGAGACCTTCATCTTGCCAATCACGTCATCGGTGGTGCCTTCCTTGATGACGTCGGACAAGGTCGTCGCGCCTCGCTTGAGGCGATTCTTAACCTCTGCGCGTTCCTTGCGGGCACGCGCGGCCTTCTCCAAAGCCGCAGCGCGCTGTTCGTCGGTGAGGGGAGGAAGAGCCACTCGGGGTCACCTCGGGTTTCGTCGTGAAAAAGGTTGGACGGGAGGGGAAACTAGCGAGTCCGATGCCCTTTCGGCAACGAGAATCTCCATTTAGGTCATCACAAATTTGGATATATTACTCTGCACATACGCTTCATTACCCAAGGTAGTCATCTTCAGGTCATAGTCGCCATTCCGGCTCTCGCTCCGCGATAAGAACGAAGCATGAGCAACGTCGCGCTTGCCCGCCCGGCGCGGCCCGCGCGCTCGCCCTCGCGGCCTTCACCGCCGACGCCCGGCGCCCTCGGCGCACCGCCCAGACCGCCCCAGGATATTCCCCTTGTCCATACCGAACGCAGGCGCCGACCCGCCCGCGCATGACACCAATCCCCCGCCGCGCCCTCTGTCGCAAGCGTCCGGTTCACACTACACGCAGTAGGGCGTCCACGGCGGGCAGCCGGGCGGAGACCCCGGCCGGACAGCCGGGCCGCTGCCGCCTGGCCCCGAGCGCTCACTGCGGGCACCGCTCACTCCTTCCCTGGGCATGCGCGTCAACGATTAGGTTATATACGACATATGCGACTTATGTAACTTTTACCTCTTCTCCGCAGATCTCCGGACGTTGCGCTCGCGTTCTACCTCGGTCGGACATTTTACCCACCGCAGCGCGATGATCACAGAGGCCCGCTAACTTTTGACCGCAGAACGTAACACGTCGGGTACGCCCGTGTCGACGCCTGGTCCGCGCGCGGGCAAGCGCGACCGTGACCGCGGGGGCGGGCAAGGGCGACCGCGAGCTCGGCTCGCAATGATGCGGCCGCCACTTCAGTCGGCAACGATGGTCAGATTCCACACGATCACCCCACCTGCGCATGTTTTCTGGCGGGAAACCTGCCATCGCCCTCCACCTGGCGTTATCCGCCGGGCATGCCCGGGTATCCCGGCCCGCGAGGCGGGCATCATGTCATCAGGCACCACCACGGCCGCGAATGCCGAAAGCTGCAAGGACCCGGCATTCGGCCACGCCAAGTTCCGGGCCGTGGCAGCGCCTTACCGGTAGCAGCGCCCTATCCCAGGACGATGCCGCCAGAGACTACCCAGGCAGCGCTAGCGCGCCCTTAGCGGGCTGGCAGGGTGCGGGAGAGGCTGCCGGGCCGCACCCGGCGCAGCGAGGCCGCTATCGTCGCCGCGGCGGCCCCTGGGTCCGCCGCCCCGGTGATCGGGCGCCCGATCACCAGCAAGTCGGCACCGGCTCGGATGGCCTCTTCCGGGGTGGCCACGCGCGCCTGGTCGTTCACCGCGGAGCCGGCTGGTCGCACGCCCGGGGTGATCAGCGTGATGTCCGGGCCGACCTCGGCCCGGACGGCGGCGACCTCGCGCGGTGAGCACACCAGGCCGCGCGCCCCGGAGGCGACCGCCATCACCGACAGGCGCCGTACCACGTCGCTGACTGACCCCGGGATGCCCAGTGTCGCCAGGTCGTCGTCACCCATCGAGGTCAGTACGGTGACCGCGGCGACGTGGGTGCCCGGGGCCGCCTCCACGGCGGCGCGGATGACGCCCGGGCCGCCGCTGGCGTGCACGGTCAGGTAGTCGGGCCGCAGCCGGGCTACCGCCCGCGCGGCCGCGGCTACCGTCGCCGGGATGTCGAGGAGCTTGAGGTCGAGGAACACCCGTACCCCGCTAGCCCCGCGCACCGTCGCCACCACGTCGGGGCCGTAGCGCAGGTAGAGCTCAAGCCCGATCTTGACGGTCGACACGTGCGGCGTGACAAGCCCGGCCCACCGCGCGGCACATTCCAGATCGGGCGCGTCGAGCGCGACCGCGACGGGCGCAGACCCATGCTGCACCGCAATCCCCTTTCTCGCCTGGCGGCCAGCATCTCCCAGGGGGAGGAAGCGGCAAAGCCGCCAGCGGGGCACCTGCCCGTTCAGCCACCTTTGGTAGCTCTCAGGATACTTCCACCACCGGCTACTGCCCCCGCACCTGCTAAGGCCCAGCTATGCCGGTCAGCCACGGCTCCGGCGCCGTCGTGCGCTCGCCCCACCACCTCGCTCACCCGGTCGATTCCCCGGGCCACCAGTTCCTCCTCCAGCTCCCGCTGGATCCGGGAACAGGCCGAGGGATCGTGGAAGAGCACCGTTCCGACCGCCACCATCGCGGCGCCCGCCAGCAGGAACTCCAGCGCGTCGCGTCCGGTCCGCACCCCGCCGGTCCCGATGACCGGGACATCGGGGAACGCCTCGCGGACCTGCCAGACGCACCGGATGGCCAGCGGCCTGATGGCCGGCCCGGACAGCCCGCCGAACATCCCGGACAGCGCCGGCCGGAACGACACTGGGTCGATGGCCATGCCAGGCACGGCGTTAACCAGGGACAGCCCGTCCGCGCCCGAGGACACGCAGGCACGGGCGACGGACACGATGTCCGTGACCTCCGGCGACAGCTTCGCGAACACTGGGATGTCGTACCGCGCGCTGCCCCGCACCTGGGCGACCACCTGGCCGGCCGCGGTGGCGTCCAGGGCGAACGGCCGTCCCGCCGCGGCGGCGTCCGGGCAGCCCAGGTTCACCTCGATCGCCGACACGCCGGCGGCGTCCGACAGCCGCACCGCGAGCTCGGCGTACTCCCGGATGGTATGGCCGGCTATCGACACCACGGCGCGCGCGCCGCGAGACAGTAGCCAGGGCAGGTCGCGCTGGAGGAACCCGTCGATGCCGGGCCCCTGCAGCCCCGGCGACGACAGCATGCCGCTCGGCGTCTCGGTCAGGCGGGGCGCCGGGTTGCCCGCCCGCGGCTCCAGCGTCACCGACTTGGTGATCACTGCCCCGATCCGGGCCACGTCCGTGAACTGGGCGAGCTCGCGCCCGGCCCCGGCGCAGCCAGAGGCGGCCAGGACGGGCGAGGGCAGCTCCAGTTGGCCGAGCCTGGTCCGCAGGTCAACCGGCATGCTGGCGCCCTTCTGGGATGTCGTGCGGGCCAGGCGTGAGTCTCGTGGCGGCCGGGCCGACTCCCCCGCCGCGCGACTTCCAGCCGGGCGCGCCCAGCGCGTCGAACGGTATGGTCCCCACGTCATCCCAGCGCACCCGGTCACCGCGGAACACCGGGCCGTCGACGCAGGCCCGGACCATGCGAGTGATCCCGTCGGTTCCGACGGCGGGCAGCACGCACCCCATGCACAGACCCGTCCCGCACGCCATGGCGGGCGCGTCAACCAGCGCCTGAACCGGGATCGCGTACCGGCCGGCCAGCGCCGACGCCGCCCGCAGCACGGCCAGCGGCGCGGCCGCGTAGATCACGTCGGTGCGCGCCTGCTGCACGAGGGTCGGCAGCAGGTCGATGACCGAGCCGCGCGCGCCGAGGGACCCGTCGGCGGTGGCGATCATGGCCGAGCGGCCGGTGCGCCGCGCCGTCAGCGCTCCGAATACCCGGTCCGCGCTCTCCGCGCCAAGCAGGAAGTCTGACTGGCAGCCGCGGTCGGCGAGCCGCCCGGCCAGCGCGAACAGCGGGGCGGCGGCGGCGCCCACCCCGACCAGCAGGCAGGAGGCGGGGTCACGGGGCACCGGGAACGGCCGCCCGAGCGGGCCGACGATGTCGAGCACGTCCCGGGACCGGCAATCGGCCAGCCACGCTGCCCCCGGCTCGCGGGGCAAGAACACGAACTCCACCGTGCCGCCGTGGTCCGGTCGCACGTCGTGGACCGAGAACGTCCGGCGGGAGAGCATCCCCGACTGCGGCCCGCCGACCGCGATGGCGACGAACTGGCCCGGCCGCAATCTCGTGGCGATCGCGGGCGCCACGACCGTCATCGCTACGTAGGCATCGACCCGGCGCACGGTGAGCACGGTCCCGCGCACCTGAACCGGCGACAACCCGCCACCTTCCCGATCACGATCTGCTGCCATATACCGCCGCACCTTGCAAGCTCCGGGCGTGCTCTTGCAGTGAGCGGACGCCCACCTCGCCGCGGATGATGGCCTCTATGCCCTGCACCGCGGCCGCCAGCCCGGCCACGGTAGTCACGCACGGCACCCCCCGGCGAACCGCCGCCGTACGGATCTCATATCCGTCCAGGCGCGCGGAGGCAGCCGGGGGAGCGCCGAAGGGCGTGTTCACGATCAGGTCTACCTCACCGTCCAGGATGCGCGTGACGACGGTCGGCTCGCCGTCTGGACCCGGGCCGTCGCTGTGCTTTCGCACGATCTTGGCATGAACGCCGTTCCTGCGCAGCACCTCAGCCGTTCCGCTAGTCGCCCAGACCTCGAATCCTAGGTCGGCCAGGCGCTTGACCGGGAACACCATGGCCCGCTTGTCGCGGTTGGCGACGGA
>JAICUO010000275.1 GCA_025935815.1 Streptosporangiaceae bacterium | reverse complement strand
CATTCCCCGCGCCATAGGCACCACCACGCAGGGGAACTCAGGACAGTTAACGCGCCCCAGGGAGTGTCACCGCAGGTGACACTCCCTGGGCTGACGTCGGCCGGAGGTGGCACCAGTACTCCAACGGCGTCCCGAGTCATGACGGCGTCCAAAATGCGCCGAATTACCGATTCACTCGCGGGCGGGCCGCCCCCCCCCGAGCCCCGGCCCGCCGCGAGTGCCGTGAGCGGCCGTTCCGCGACGTCACCGTGGCCCTGGACGCGCCTCCGCAGCTATCGGCCGCAACAGATCGCCACGCGCTGTTGTAGTACTAGTTGGCTGCTGCCTGCTCTGTCATATTGGATAACAGCTCTAACGGGGCGGAGAATCGATCGAACCAGGAGTACGGGCCAGCGGCGCGAGTCCATCCGCCACCGTGGCCGCTATTGCTAATTGTGTAGCTGGTCCGTATGTTGTTGTCGCCGCCCTGCCCGCCAAAAGCGCCGGAAACGTCGAAACGATAGGTGGTGCTCATTCACGGGGTTCCGGTCTGAGGGACCGTTGGCCATGGCTGCCTGGGCTTTTTAGCTAGCGGGGCTGCTTCGCGAACTGGTCTCCCCGTAATCTCAGAACATGCCGAAAATCGCGGTTACCGGAATGTCCGGCACGACAACCAGGGGAAGTTCTACCCCCAGTTCGACCACATCGCCCTGCTCAGCGCACCCGCCGACGTCCTGCTGGCCCGGATCGCCGCACGCACGACGAGCAACCCGTACGGGAAGCACCCCGCCGAACGCGCCCTCATCTTGCGGGACATCGCCGGAGAAGAACCGCTGCTCCGGCACCATGATCGACGTGGCATGCCGCAGCGGCGCGCGGTGAGGACTACGGCCTGTCGCGGGCGAACATTAGGCGAACAGGGCATGGCGGGCGGATGATGGTCACTAGCGGGCCTAGTGCTGGAGGTGCAGGACGTGACCATGGGCGATCATTTCGGGCGGGTAGCGGCCGTCTATGAATCGCTGCGCACCACCGACGAGGCGCCGGTGCGCGCGATCGGCCAGTTCCTGCCGGACCGCTCCGTCACCGGCCTGGATGTCGGCTGCGGGACGGGACGGTACTCGCGGCTGCTGCGCGAGCTGCTGCCAGACGGGTCGCTGCTGGCCGCAAGCGACGTCTCAGCGGCCATGCTGGCCCAGCTCAAGGCCGACACCTGCGGTCATGCCCGGGGGGTGGCGCCGCTGCTCGCCGCCGCCGAAGAGCTGCCGTTGCGGGCCGCCAGCCTGGACCTGGTCACCGCGTTCAACTGCGTTCACCACTTCGATCTCGTCCGTTTCCTGAGCGCCGTCGCCCGGGTGCTGCGACCCGGCGGCCAGCTGTTCATCTACACCCGCACCCCGCAGCAGAACGCGCGAACGATCTGGGGCCGCTACTTCCCGGGTTTCACCGAGCGCGAGCAGCGCCTGCACAGCCAGGCCGCGCTCGTCGATGCCGTCAGGCGGACCGGCGGGCTCACTGTGGTCGCAACGCAGACCTTCCAGCATCCGCGCTCGAGCACCGCCGAACGCCTCAGGGCCCAGGCCGAGGGACGCCACTACTCGACGTTCTCCCTCTATTCGCCGCAGGAGCTGGGCGCGTCCATCGCGACCTTCCTGGCCCGCCTGCCCGGCCCCGAGGTCTCCTGGGTTGACGAGCACCTCCTGGTCGTCGCCGGCGCCAGCCGCACCGGCCAGGCCGAGCCTGACGGCCGGGCCAGCCCGGTGAGCCAGCCGATCAACGATCACGCCCTCCAGATCCGCACCGGGCGCGGTGAGGCTCCCGGGAAGCATCCTGGCGGCCGCGCGACCCCGTTAGGCGGCCAGCACCGGCGCCGGGGCGGGCGACGGAGCAGGGCATTGACGCGGGCGGGGGTACTGGGCTGGCGCGGGCGGGGGTGCTGGGCTGGCGCGGCGGCTAGTGCTGCGGAAGACGGGAACCGCGGATGGGCCCGGTAGCGGGAGCCAGGACCGGTAAGCTCGCGGTCGGCGCGGCAGGTCGCGTGAAGGCATGCGGACAAAGGACGTGGACTGATGGCAACAGGAACAGTGAAGTGGTTCAACGCCGATAAGGGCTTTGGTTTCATCGCCCCCGATGACGGGACGGCGGACGTGTTCGTGCACTTCTCCGCGATCGCCAGCTCCGGCTACAGGTCACTGGATGAGAACCAGAAGGTCGAGTTTGACACGACCCAGGGGCAGAAGGGACCGCAGGCGGAGAACGTCCGCCCGCTCTGAGGCGTAACGCGCCGTGCCATTACCACGGCGCGCATACATTCGGCGGAGCCTGATACCGGTCATGGCCGCGGACGCGGCATCTCCGGTCTTCAGCTGCTGGCCTGTGCTCCGGGCAAGGCCCGGAGCACAGGCCAGCGTTCCCGCCGGCACCATCGGCTTTCGCGCGCCCGAAGACGCTTGAGGAGTCGGCCGAGATCGTCGCCCGCCCCTGTCGCCCGGGTGTGGGAACTGGTCTCCACGAGCGAGAGCCTGTCCGGCAGTGGGGAAGGCCTTGCCGTGCAACGCCCGATTATGGACGTGCGGGGCTCGCTGGCCGGGTGAGATGTCCCTCCTCCAGTCGTCGTAGCGCTGGTGGCCTGGGAGGTTGACCATGTAGTGATGACCTCCTCGCCCGGCCCGCCGCACGCAGGCGGCCGACCGGATCCGATAGGCGGGACTACCGCGCCCGGTGGAGAGGCCGCTCCCGCCCGCGGGTACCTGCTGGACAACGCGCGCGCCGAGGCGGGCGCGCGATTCGCCTGGCTGGCCGAGCTGTTCGACGGCGTGACGCGCGGGCACTTCGACCGGCTGGGGGTCAGGGCTGGCTGGCGCCGCTGGGAAGTGGGGGCCGGCGGCCCCGGTATCCCGCAGGCGCTCGCGGCGGCCGTCGGCCCGGCCGGGCACGTGCTGGCCACCGACATCGACCCGTCGTGGCTGAAGCGGCGGGCTCTTTCCCGGTCGGCGGGCTGGCCTGCGCCCGGCTGGAGACGGCGCACCTGCCCGGGCCGGCCTGGCGTTTCCCGGTATCTCAAGGCCGCCTCTACATCAGAACTATAAAAGCAGCAATACATTTCTAGAAACCTTGGTACCGTTATGAAGGTGGAGAGCTGGAGCTTCTTGACCAATCACGCGCGGGTCCTGCTGCGCATCGCCGACGACCCGGGTGCCCGGCTGCGGGACATCGCCGCCGGACTGGGCATCACCGAGCGCCGCGCGTACAGCATCATCACCGACCTGACGGCGGCCGGGTACGTCGTCAAGCAGAAGGACGGACGCCGTAACCGCTACCAGGTCCAGGCCCACCTCCCGCTCCCCGAGCCCACCAGCCGGGACCGCACGATCGGCGAGATCCTTGCCCTGCTGGCCGGCGCCGACCCGGTGCCGTGACCGGCGGCAGCAGGGCCGCGGCCGGAATACCCCGCAGCTCCGCCCCAGGGGGCGGAGCGGATGGCCCCGCTAGCCGAGAATTCCCAGCTAGGGGCGCGCAGCCAAGCGACAGCTCAGTCAGCCTCGGGATTACCGGATGATCCGTGCGCTGGGCCGCTCGACCAGCCTGCGGACCTCATCCAGTGTCGCGGTGGACGTGTCGCCGGGTGTGGTCATCGCCAGCGCGCCGTGCGCCGCGCCGTACTCGACCGCGCCCTGCAGGTCATCGAGTTCAAGCAGTCCGTACAGCAGCCCGGATGCGAAGCTGTCGCCGCCGCCAACCCGGTCGTAGATCTCGAGAGAGCGCCTGGGCGCCGCCTCGGCAAACCCGGTCACGGCCGACCACGCGACAGCACCCCAGTCGTTGACTGTCGCGCTGCGCACCGTGCGCAAGGTCGTGGCGACCACGCGCAGCGTCGGATACAGAGCCGCAACATCACCGATCATCGTGCGGAAGCCCGCGGAGTCAAGCTCGCTGAGATCGGGCCCGGTCCCCGGGACCTCGCACCCGAGGCAGGCGGTGAAGTCTTCTTCATTGCCGAGCATGACATCCACCAGCGGCGCCAGCCGCCGGCTGACCTCCTGCGCGGCGGCGTGCCCGCCTGCCGCCTGCCACAGGCTCGGCCGGTAGTTGAGGTCGTAGGAGACGATCGTCCCGTGAGCGCGAGCCGCGTGCATCGCCTCCTCCGCGAGCGCAGCGGTGGTCGGTGACAGCGCCGCGAAGATCCCTCCGGTGTGCAGGCACCGCACGCCGAGGCGGCCGAACAGCAGTTCCCAGTCGACGTCACCCGGCGCGAGCATGCTGGCCGCACTGTGGCCGCGGTCGGAGACGCCGACTGCGCCGCGCACCCCGAAGCCGCGCTCGGTGAAGTTCAGCCCGTTCCGCGCCCGGCGCCCCACCCCGTCGAACGGCATCCAGCGCACCAAGCTGAGATCGACACCGCCGGTGAGCATCAGGTCCTCGATGAGGCGGCCCACGTCGTTGTCGCACAGCGCGGTCACGATAGCGGCGCGCAGGCCGAAGCAGCGGCGCAGGCCGCGGGCCACGTTGTACTCGCCGCCGCCCTCCCAGACCCGGAACTGGCGGGCTGTGCGGACGCGCCCGTCGCCGGGATCGAGACGGAGCATCACCTCACCCAGTGACACTACGTCGTACGCGCAGGTGGAAGCGGGCCGGAAATCAACGGTCATGATGGCCGCCTTCGGGGTGGCGGGCCGCCGCGACAATCGCCGTCGCCCCGGCGGCCAGGCGGGATATCTCGTCGAAGTCGCCCGCACGCAGCAGTTCGCGCGGCGCGATCCAGCTTCCCCCTACGGCGGTCACCGCGTCATGCCGGGCATACTCCGCCAGCTCAGCGGGCCCGATCCCGCCGGTCGGCACGAACCGCAGGCCGGGGAACGGAGCCGCGAGCGCGTTGAGCCACCGGGACCCGCCGAGCGGTTCGGCTGGAAACAGCTTCACGACACCGAGCCCCTCGCGCAGCGCGGCCATCGCCTCCGATGGAGTGGCGACGCCCGGGATCACCGTGGCGCCCAGCTCGCGGCAGCGCCGCACCACCTCGGCGTCGAACCCAGGCGAGACGATGAACTGCGCGCCCGCCGCGACGGCGAGATCGACGTCGGCGGGAGTCAGCACAGTGCCGGCGCCCACGGTGAACCGGGGATCGCGCGCGAGCAGCTCGGCCGCCCGGACCGCGGCGCCGGTACGGAGCGTGATCTCCGCGACCGGCAGCCCCGCCGCCATCAGGGCGTCACCGAGCGCGGGCGCCGCTTCCCAGTCATCGATCACCACAACGGGCACGACACCGCAGGCGGCGATCAGGTCTAGCGCGCTCATCTGCCGAGCCACCCGCCATCGACGGCGAGAACCGTGCCATTGACATAGTCGGAGGCCGGAGCGGCGAGGAACGCGACCGCGCCGGCGATGTCCTCCGGGTGTCCCCACCGGCCGGCGGGTATGCGGTCAAGGATGGCACGGGCCCGGCTTGGATCCTCCCGCAGCGCCCGGGTGTTGTCGGTCGCGATGTATCCGGGCGCCACGGCATTGACGTTGACGCCGGCCTGCGCCCACTCGTTCGCGAGGGCTTTGGTAACGCCGGCGATCGCGTGCTTGGCAGCGGTGTAGCCGACGACGTTTATCCCGCCCTGGAAGCTCAGCAGCGACGCGGTGAAGATGATCTTCCCGCTGCCGCGCGCGACCATCTTGGCGCCGATCGCCTGAGCGAGGATGAACGACGCGGTCAGGTTGACCTCGATCACGTCGTCCCAGGCTTCCAGGGCATGCTGCGCCGCCGGCTCCCGGTGGATGATCCCGGCGTTGCTGACGAGGATGTCGACCGGACGGTCAAGCTCGTCGAGCCGCCGCAGTAGCCCGTGCACGCCCGCGCGGTCGCCGAGGTCGGCGGGCATCGCCCAGAACTGGCGGCCCGCGGCTTCGACGCGGCGCCGGGCCTCGCCGCCATCGCGTTCCAGCGATGCGCTCACTCCGACCACGTCAGCCCCGGACCAGGCCAGCGCCCCCGTGATCGCCAGGCCAATGCCGCGGCGCGCGCCAGTAACCAGGGCCAGGCGGCCGTCGAGGGAGAACAGCGGGGCGCTCACTGGCCCGCCTGGCAGTCGATCAGCACCTTCATAACGCCGGTACCGGATTCGAGCGCTTCGAACGCGGCCGGAACGCGGTCGAGCGGTTCGACCGCGGAGATCAGCTCGGCCACCGGAATCACGCCCTCGTCCAGCAGCTTCACCGCCTTTTCGAAGTCCGGCCGTTCGTAGACCCGGGCACCGACCAGCACGAGCTCACGCCAGAACACGCGGAACAGGTCGACCGGAACCGGCTGGCTGTGGATGGCCACCACGATCAGGCGGCCGCGCACCCGCAGCGCGCTGGTCGCCGTGTCAAGCCCGGCGACGCTGCCGGATACTTCGAAGGCGGCGTCCACGCCGGCGCCGCCGGTCCAGGTGTCAAGCGTGGCGGGGACCTCGCCGTCGGCCGGATCGACGGCGCGCAACCCGAGCCGGACCGCGATCGAACGCCGGTAAGGGTTCGGCTCGCACACTACGACGTCCGCGCCCGCAGCGACCGCCACGCACGCGATCAGCAGGCCGATCGGGCCGCCGCCGACGACCAGTACCCGCTCGCCGGGCACCACCCCGCCGCGCCGCACGTCGTGGACCGCGACCGCGACCGGCTCGGCCAGCGCACCGGCATCGAGCCCGAGGCCAGGCGGCAAGCCCACCAGCAGGCGCTCCGGTACCGTCCAGCTCTGCTGCATCGCACCGGCCGAGTCGATACCAACGAAGACCAGATCGTGGCAGACGTGCTGATGGCCCGCGACGCACGCCGGACACCGGCCGCACCACTCGAGCGGCATCACCGTCACCCGGTCTCCGGGCGACCAGCCGCGGACGCCTTCCCCGACCGCGGCCACCGTGCCCGACATCTCGTGGCCGATCACCGCCGGGATGGTGACGCGCCGGTCCATCGCGCCGTGCTTGATGTGCAGGTCGGTTCCGCAGATGCCTACATAGGCGACGTCGAGCCGTACCTCGCCCGGCCCGGGTAGGCGCGCCGGGTGCTGCTCGAGGCGGAACGTCTGGTCACCGGCGTACAGTGCTGCCAGCATCGATGCTCCTCGCGGTTCAGGAAGGCGGATCTGTGAGTCCATGCCCGTCGAACGGCGTGGCGTAGCTCGGTTTGCGGCTGCGCATCGCCAGCGAGAGGGTCATGCGTATCCGGGTGGACGCTGGCAGGTGTATGGTCAGCCACGGCCCGCCGGTCTCGGCGTGCCGCTCGGTGACCGCTGGCTCGCCGTGCCCGTAGTCGTACAGGCTGCCCATCCATGAGCCGTCCGGGCATTCGGTGTACCGGACGCCGCGGATGGTGTGCTCGGCGTACGCGCCCGCCTGCACGATCACGGTGTGGTCCAGTTCCGGGTCGAGGTTGACCAGCTCGACGACGGTGGCCTGCGGATCGATGCTGGAGACCAGGGCGGCCACCGAGGGGGGCAGGCCGGGGCGGCGGCGTCCGGCGTCGTAGTAGCGGACCCTGGCCTGCTGCAGTCCGCCATTGTAGATCACCTGCGGCCCGCCCCAGGTGAGCTGGACCAGAGCCTCGGTGACGACGGGGTTGCATTGCTGCCACAGGTGAATGTCCGCCTCGGCCACGTCGGTGCCGCGGTAGGCGCGCATCCGGGCGAGCCGGTGGCGTACCTGCGCCTGGGCCGCGGCCAGCATCTTCTCGGGGTAATCCGGGTTGTCGCCGGCCAGGAACGTGAACCACGGCTCCTCGTGCCCGGCTTCCTCCTTGCTGCGGAAGGACCTGACGGTCCGCCAGTCGTACCCGGCCCGGTCACGCAGCTCCGTCAGCCGTCGCCGGTCGGCAGGGTCGTTGGCGTGGTGCCACAGCGCCACCGGGACGCAAGCCAGCATTGGGTTGTGGTCGAACCAGCCACGGTCGCTGTGCCGGAGCGGCACTAGCAGCGTCGGGGCGGTCACGGCCTCGCCCAGCTGCGGACGCCACCTGGTGGGCAGCGAGGAATCAGCGTCGGTGAACGCCATCACCTTGCCGTGGGCGGTGATCGCGTCCAGGGCCGGGCGCACCAGGTCCAGGTAACTGTCGTCGCCGGTCGCGGTGGCGGCGGCCAGCGCGGCGACGGCGGCGGCGGAGCCGACGCTGTACCAGCCGTGCGGCCAGGTCCAGCCGTAGTGCCCGCCGTACCAGCGTCCGCCGAGCAGGCTGCCGACCTTTCCGTCGGGGCCGGTGTTGTCCGGGATGATCCCGTTGTTCGCTACGGCGCGCTCCCGCCACGCGCCGACGTACTGCTCGATCCAGTCCCGGTAGCGCGCGTCGCCGGTCGCGATCCAGGCGTTCAGCACCAGGCCGGTGGCCGCCAGGTTGACCGCCGTGTCCCCGGCACCCATGCGCGCCGTCATCTCCGAGCCCAGCCGAGGATCCACCCTTCGTTCGGGAGCTGGCAGGCCGGCGGGCAGCAGCCAGTCGAGCGGGAAGCCGTAGCTGCGCTCCTCCCGGTCCAGCCACGGGTAGTGCGCCCCGTCGAACAGCCCGGTGCGGGCTGGGTCGGCCCCGTTGTGCGGACGCAGGATGATGCGGTGGGCGGGGTCATAGTTGCCGTGCGCGGGATCGACGTACAGTTCGGCGAACCGCACGGCCCGCTCTGCCCACCGGACTGGGTTGGCCATGGTCAGGAAGTACAGCAGGAGCAGGCTCTCGCCCTGGTGGAACCAGTCGTATCCGCGCTCGTATTCGTTCTTGAGCATGCCCAGCTCGGTGAGCTGGGCGGTCACGCCCGCCCAGTGGCGTTCGGCCTCGGGCAGCAGGTCGTCCGCCCCGCCGAGCAGGTAAAGCTGCGGCCAGTTGAAGAACGTCTCGTAGAAGTCGTCCACGCCGTCGCGGGAGGTCAGCGCGTGCCGGTAGTTCAGCCGCCCATCCGGGCCGGTCAAGTCGCTGGCGAAGCGGCGCCAGGCGCCATCGAGCAGGCGGAACAGCTCCCGCTCAGCGATCGCCCAACCCGGCGGTTCGAGCAGCGGCACTGAGGCTGTTATCAACAGGCGCTCCCTGCCGCCGGGAGTGATCTCGCGGTGATCACCTCGGCAGTGTTCACTGCTTCACCGCCCCGCCGAGCATCCCGCGCACCAGCGCACGCTGGGACAGCAGGAACACGATCGCGACCGGAACCACGGCGATCAGCGTGGCCAGCGCGAGCTCAGGCCGGAAGATGTTCACCTGCTGACCGCCACCGCCCTGAGCCGGGTTGAACGAAGGGGTCGACGACAGCAGGTCCGAGAGGCCGACCTGGATCGGGTACTGGGAAGAGTCCGCCAGGACGGCGAACGGGAGGAAGAAGTTGTTCCAGTCAGCCACGAAGCTGAAGAAGAAGACCAGCGCGATGATGGGCTTTGCCAGCGGCAGCGCGATGCGGCGGAACGTTAGCCACTCGCCGGCGCCGTCCACGCGGGCCGCGTCGAGCAGGTCGCGCGGGACCGCGGTCGCGTAGTAGATGTACGCCAGGTACACCCCGAACGGGAAGAACGAGAACGGCAGGATCACCGAGAGGACGCTCCCGATCAGGTGCAGCGAATTGAGCTCGAGGAAGATCGGGAGGACCAGCGCCGCCGCTGGCATGATCATCACGACGAGCGTCAGCGTCAGCACCACCCTGCGGCCGGGGAATTTCCCGAGTGCGAGGCCGTAGCCGGCCGGGATCGCCGTCGCCAGCACGATCGCCGTCGCGCTGAGCGCGTACAGCAGCGAGTTGCCGATCCAGGCGCGGTAGATGTGATCGCTGAAGGCGTCGAGGTGGTCCCATGCCAGCGCGATCTGGTGGAAGCTGCCGAACGAGAGCGGGCTGCTGGTGACGAGCGCGCCGTCGGCCTTCGTCGGGGCGAGGATCAGCCAGAGGACCGGTACCGCGAAGAAAACGGCGAACGCCGCGAGGATCACCAGCCGAAGGCCGCGCGCCGCGATGCGCATCAGTCCTCCCTCCCGAACAATCCGGTGCGGGTGACGATCAGCACCGCGGCGAGCAGGCCGATCACGAGGAGGTCGGCGGCGATGGCAGCGGCGCCGTTGAAGTCCCCGTACCGGAAGGCCAGCTGATAGGCCAGCTGGTTCGACGACCAGGTGTCGGGGACCATGCCCAGGCTCGCCTCGTTCACGAGCTGCGGCTCGATGAACAGCTGCGTTCCGGTCGCGAAGGACAGGATCGCCATGTAGGCGACCCACT
>JAICUO010000019.1 GCA_025935815.1 Streptosporangiaceae bacterium | reverse complement strand
TGACGAAGGCGTTGGCCACCGGGTCGCGGTTGAGTACGGCGAGGGCGGCGTCGAGGTCGCCCGGGTCGAGGACCTTGGCAGTCGATGTGGTCAGCACGTGGGCGCCTCACGGTACGGGCCGCAGCGGTCGGGGGACGGTGTGCGCTCCCCCGTTCTGCGCTCGTCAGATCTGCGCACTTTACCTCGCACCGGCATGCCATGCCCCGCGTACCGGACCGGGTACGCGGGGCACGGCGGGTGCGTGGCGGTCAGGAGACGCTCACCTGCGGTTCGCCGGAGATGACGCCGTCGGCTTCCATCTTCTCGGCGAGCTTCATCGCCTCGTCGATCAGCGTCTCGACGATCTTCGACTCCGGGACGGTCTTGATGACCTCGCCCCTCACGACGATCTGGCCCTTGCCGTTGCCCGAGGCGACACCGAGGTCGGCCTCACGTGCCTCGCCGGGACCGTTCACGACGCAGCCCATCACGGCGACGCGCAGCGGCACCGGGAAGTCCTTCAGGCCGGCGGTGACCTGCTCGGCCAGCGTGTACACGTCCACCTGCGCGCGCCCGCACGACGGGCACGACACGATCTCCAGGCCGCGCTGCCGCAGCCCCAGCGACTCCAGGATCGCCGTGCCGACCTTGACCTCCTCGACCGGAGGCGCCGACAGCGACACCCGGATCGTGTCGCCGATCCCCTCGCTCAGCAGCGCGCCGAACGCCACCGCCGACTTCACCGTGCCCTGGAACGCCGGCCCGGCCTCGGTGACGCCGAGGTGCAGCGGGTACTCGCAGGCGGCGGCGAGCTTGCGGTACGCCTGGATCATCACGACCGGGTCGTTGTGCTTCACCGAGATCTTGATGTCCCGGAAGCCGTGCTCCTCGAACAGCGAGCACTCCCACAGCGCCGACTCGACCAGCGCCTCCGGGGTCGCCTTGCCGTACTTGGCCAGCAGCCGCTTGTCCAGCGACCCGGCGTTGACCCCGATCCGGATCGGGGTGCCCGCCTCGGATGCGGCCCGGGCGATCTCGGCGACCTTGTCGTCGAACTCCTTGATGTTGCCGGGGTTGACCCGGACCGCCGCGCACCCGGCGTTGATCGCCGCGAACACGTACTTGGGCTGGAAGTGAATGTCAGCGATGACCGGGATCTGCGACTTCTTCGCGATCTGCGGCAGCGCGTCGGCGTCGTCTTGCGACGGGACGGCGACCCGGACGATCTGGCAGCCGGACGCCGTGAGCTCGGCGATCTGCTGCAAGGTGGCGTTCACGTTCGCGGTCAGCGTGGTTGCCATCGACTGCACGCTCACCGGCGCACCGCCGCCGACGGGCACGCTGCCCACCATCAGCTGCCGAGACTGGCGGCGCGGAGCCAGCGGCGCCGGAGGTGCCACGGGCATGCCAAGGTCAATGCTCATCTGTTTCCCTATCCCATTCGATAGACGCGAGGGTACCCCCGGGACTCGAGAGACCACCGATCCCTTGCACCGAACCATTCTCACCTACAGTCAGGACACGCCGCCGACGCACCCTGACCCCCACGTCAGGTCGTAACCAGGCAGCAGTCCCCCGGTCACCCGGCGTTCACCGGTGCCCTCCGCCAGCCCGGGGCCGCTAGTCCAGGCGCACTGTCTAGTCCAGTGGCACTGTCTAGTCCAGGCGCACTGTCCGGGCGTGGCGGGCGCGGGCGAAGTCCGCCGCGAAGCGCTCGGCGTCGGCAGGCTCCAGGGTAGCGAACGAGACGCGCACGCCCGGCGCCGCCGCGATCCGGAACCGCCGTCCGGGCGCGACCGCCCATCCCGCCGACGCCATGGCCGAGGCGATCCGGTCCTCGTCAGGCACCGGCATCCAGCAGGTCATGCCGGATCGCCCCGTCACCGGGATGCCGCGCGCGGCCAGCGCGCCGCGCAGCGCCCGCCCGCGGGCGGCGTACACGCGGGCGGCGTGCTCGATGGTGGCTGGATCAGACCACAGGTCAGCCACGCTCTCCTGCAACTGGTAGCTGACCCAGCCGGTGCCGAGCGCCTGCCGGCCGGCGACGTGCGAGATGGTCGCCTCGTCGCCCGCCAGGACCGCCAGGCGAAAGTCGGGGCCAAGCGACTTCGATACCGAGCGGATGTGCACCCACCGGGCGAGCCGCCCGGTTGCCGTGTGAGCGGCGACGCCGGCCACCGGCCCCGCGTGATCGTCCTCGACGACCCCCACCGAGGGATGCTGGCGCAGGACCTCCGCCAGGTCCGCGGCGCGGCGCGCGTCCCACGCGGCCCCGGTCGCGGCCTGGGCGCGGGGGGTGAAGATGACGGCGGAAACCCGGCCGGCGAGCTCGCGGGCCAGCGCGTCCGGTCGCATGCCGAAGTCATCGACCGGAACCGGGACCAGGCGCAGCCCCATCGCGGCGAGCAGGTCAAAGGTGACCGCGTGCCCGGGATCTTCCACCGCGACGCGGTCACCGGGCATGAGCCAGCCGGCGAGGACGCGCTCGATGGCATCGAGCGCGCCACCGGTCACCGCGAGACTGGCGGTGTCCACGCCGTCCTCGGCGAGCTGGCGGGCCGCCAGGGCCCGCAGTCGGGGAGCGACCGGCGTCTCGGGGTAAAGCCCGGCCCGCGCGGCCGGCCGGGCCGGCATCACCGGGAGCAAGCCCGGATCGGGAGCGCCGGTGATCAGGTCACGGGTCCCGCCGGGCGCGCTGTGGTACCCGCGGGTACTGACCGGCGGCGCGGGGCTGACCCTGGTACCCGCGCGGCCAGTGCCGGTCACCAGCCCGCGACGCCGCAACTCCCCGTACGCGGCCGCCACCGTGGCGGGGCTGACCCCGAGCCGGGCGGCCAGCGACCGGACGGAGGGAAGCTGATCCCCGGGAGCGAGGTCCCCGGCGCGCACCGCCGCCTCCGCGCTCGCCGAAATCTCTCTCGCGCTCTTTCCGTGGAGGCGATATTGTACTGATGTGTCCACACAATGTACTATAACATTTAATGACGCGGACGGCGAGCAGCCCGTCCGGTACGAGATCGACGACGACCCGAAGCGAGTTGACCCGGACGCGGCGGTGGCGTTCCTCACCACGCAGGCGTACTGGAACCGCGGGCGGGACGCGGAGTTCATCAAGGGCCAGATCGCCGCGGCGTGGCGGGTCGTCGCGGCCTACGACGCGGACGGCGCCATGGTGGCCTTCGCCCGCGCGTTCGGCGACGGATCGTCGGCCTACCTCGCCGACGTGTACGTGCTGCCGGAGCACCGGGGCTTCGGGCTGGGCAAGGCGCTCGTGGCGACCATGGTCGGGGAAGGTCCCGGGGCCGGGAAGCGGTGGATGCTGCACACCGCCGACGCGCACGGGCTGTACCGGCAATTCGGCTTCGCCGCACCCGACAGCCGCTACCTCGAGCAGCCCCGGCGCGAGCTGGCCACGCCCGCCGCACCCGACCCGCTCGACACCGGCCCGCTGGCCGGCGAGCACGTGCGGCTGGAGCCGCTTGGCTACCATCACGCGGCCGGGCTGGTGGCGACGTCAGCGGGCGGCGGGGACCTCTACCGGTGGACCAGGTACCTGGTCCCAGCGGATGAGGACCAGGCCGGCCGGTTCCTCGAGATCGCGCTGCGCGCCCGCGAACAGCGCGTGGCGGTGCCCTACGCCGTCGTCCGCGTCCAGGACAGCGCGGTCATCGGCTCGACGCGGTTCCACGGCCTCGACTACTGGCCCTGGCAGCTGGCCGGGGTTACCGGGCATGACCCGGCGACCCCCGATGTCACCGAGATCGGGTGGACCTGGCTGAGCAAGGACGCCATCCGCACGGCCGCGAACACCGAGATGAAGCGGCTCATGCTGGCCCATGCCTTCGAGACCTGGCGAGTCCAGGCGGTCTGCCTGCACGCCGACGCGCGCAACGAGCAGTCGCGAGCGGCCATCGAGCGGATCGGCGCGCGGTTCGAGGGCATCCTGCACTCCCATCGCCTCGCCGCCGACCTGACCCCCCGCGACTCGGCCCGCTACAGCATCACCGCCGCCCAGTGGCCCGAAGTCAAGCAGCACCTGGAAAAGCTGTCTCAGCGGGCGTGCGGGACTACCCGATGCTGATGGGGTTGAGGATGTCGGCGGTTATGAGCATCAGGCCGACGACCACGAGGACCAAGAAGACGCTCATGCTGAGCGGGAGCAGCTTCTGGTAGTCGAGGAGGCCGGGGTCGGGGCGGCGGCGCAGCCTGGCGAGCCGCGCGCGGATCCGCTCGGCGATCACGATGGCGATGTGGCCGCCGTCGAGCGGCAGCAGCGGGAGCAGGTTGAAGGCGCCGACGAACACGTTCAGCGAGGCGACCAGCAACACGATGAAGCTGACCTTGTTCTGCCAGCCGACATGGGCCGCCACGGCCTGGCCGGTGGCGTTGGCCGCGCCCACGATGCTGCTCACATTGCCCGCCGGGGTTGACGCGCGGTTCTTGGAGAACAGGTCGGGCAGCGCCGCCGGCAACTGGCCGAGGGCCTGGACCGAGCCGGACAGCACCTGCCAGAAGCCGGTGCCCGCGTACTGGGCCGCGCGCAGCGGTGACGTCGAGTCGAACACCGTGGACCCGGCGATCCCCAGGTAGCCGCCCGCCCGGCCCGGGACGGTCGCGAGCCTGGCGTGCAGGGTCAGCGGCTGGCCGGCGCGGTCGACCGTGATCGTGACCGGCTCGCCGGCCTTGGCCGTCTTGATTGCCGAGGTGAGCTGCTCATACGTGCTCACCCGGGTGCCGTTGAACGTGGTCACCCGGTCCCCGACGCGCAGGCCCGCCTGGCTCGCGGGCGACTTGGCGTCGGCGGAGGTGCAGGCCACGGAATTGTTCAGCGCGGTGACGCTAGGCGGCACGCAGGTGGTCACCGTACCGAGTTGCGTGGTGTTGTCGTTTTCGATCCCGATGCCGAGGGCGAGGCCGAAGATCAAGGCGAACGCCAGGACGAAGTGCATGAACGAGCCGGCGACCAGCACCACCACTCGCTGCCAGCCGGGGAACCGGCGGAACGCCCGTGGCTCGTCGGCCGGGTCGACTTCCTCCAGCGACGTCATGCCGATGATCTTGACGAAGCCGCCGACCGGGAGCGCCTTGACGCCATACTCGGTCTCGCCGCGGGTCCTGGACCACACGGTCGGGCCGAACCCGACGAAGAAGCGGGTGGCCTTCATGCCGAAGTACTTGGCGGTCCCGAAGTGGCCGGCCTCATGCAGCATGACCGAGAACAGCAGGGCGAACAGGAAGATGAGCCAGCCCAGCAGGTCCATTTCGTTCCTTCCTACCGGTCGGCTACCTAGTTCGCCACCCCGTTAAGCTCATTAGCCCGTGCGCGCGCCCACGCGTCCACAGCGAGCACGTCATCGAGCGTCAGGTCCCCGGCCCGCGACGTGTCATGCTCCGACACTACCCGTGCCACGGTGTCAACGATCCGCGGGAAGGAAATCCTTCCCGCCAGGAACGCCGCCACGCAGGCCTCATTCGCCCCGTTGTAGACGGCCGGCGCGGTGCCGCCGATCCGGGCGGCCTCGCGGGCCAGGGAGACGGCCGGAAACGCCGCGTCATCCAGCGGCTCGAATGTCCAGGAGGTCGCCTTCGCCCAGTCCAGGCCGGGAGCGGCGCCGGCCACCCGCTCGGGCCAGGCCAGCCCGAGGCCGATCGGGATCCGCATGTCCGGCGGCGACGCCTGGATGATCGTGGCCCCGTCGGCGAACTCGACCATCGAGTGCACGATCGACTGGGGGTGGACCACCACGTCGACCTGGTCCAGGCCGAAGCCGAACAGGAGATGGGCCTCGATCACCTCAAGGCCCTTGTTGACCAGGGTCGCGGAGTTGACGGTGATCAGCGGCCCCATGTTCCAGGTCGGGTGGGCTAGGGCCTGCTCGGGGGTCACCGACTCCAGCGCCGTACGGGGCCAGCCGCGGAACGGGCCGCCGCTGGCGGTGAGGACCAGCCGCTTGACCTCAGACCGCTGCCCGGCCCGCAGGCACTGCGCGATCGTCGAATGCTCGGAGTCCACCGGGACGATCTGCCCCGGCTTGGCCAGCTGGGTGACCAGCGGCCCGCCGATGATCAGCGATTCCTTGTTCGCCAGGGCCAGGGTCCGGCCCGCCTGGAGCGCGGCCAGGGTGGCGCGCAGGCCAGCGGCGCCGTCGACGCCGTTCAAGACCACGTCGCAGGGGTATCCCGCCAGCTCGGATACCGCGTCGGGACCCGACAAGACGGTGACGGTGGGGGTCGTTCGGCCGAAAGATTCCGCTTGGAGGGCGGGCTGCAGGGCGGCGCGGACTTCGGGGACCGCATCCGGGCTGGCTACCGCGATTGTCTGGACGGCGAACTCGGCGGCCTGCCGGGCCAGCAGGTCCGGGTTGCCGCCGCCGGCGGCCAGGGCGACCACCCGGAAGCGGCCGGGGTTGCGCCGGACCAGGTCAAGGGCCTGCGTGCCGATCGATCCGGTCGAGCCGAGGATCACGACGTCACGGGGGGCTGGCGTAGAAGTCACGAGGACATTCTGCGCCAGGCCCCCCGCGAGCCGCGAGTCAGCTAGCTACGCTGACGTGGCCGCCAGCAGGCGCGCGCCCAGGATGAGGGCCTGGCAGCCGACCAGCTGGCCGCGCGGGTCCTGGATCGCGGTGCCGTGGACGGCCGCGGCCAGTTCCGCCTTGACCTGGCCCGCCAGCGCGTCGCGGGCCTTTTCGAGGCCCAGCAGCGCCGAGTTGATCAGCTTGTACTTCGCGTCACCGGTGCTGGTCGACTTAGCCGCGTTGGTCGAGGCGACCAGGGTGTACGCGCCGAACGCGCCGACGCTGGAGTTGAGCTGCTTGAAGCAGGCGGAAAGCTGCTGCACGGGCGTGCTGCGCAGGTGCGACGGCACGTTGGCGAGCAGCGGGGTGATGACCTGGCCGTCGTTCTGGTAGGCGTCTTGCAGCCCCGCCAGGTACAGCTCGGTCGACCGCAGGTCAGTCGTGTCGGTCCAGGGGCCCGGGTTGGCGCCCTGGGTGGACAAGACCGTGGCCTGGCCGCTGTCGGGGCCGGCCGAGTTCGGCCCGTCGGCCGGGCCGAGCCCGTCGACGCCCAGGTGCCGCACGCCCGGGCCGGCGTAGGCGGCGTAGTCGGTGTTGATGTCGGCGGAGTAGTCGCCGTGGTTGTAGGCGAACCCGGAATTCTGCGTCACGCAGCCGGCCGCCGGGCAGGTCGCCGCGCCCGTGGACAGGAAGTAGTCCGGCTTGGCGAACATCGCGAACGTCGGGGTGCGGGCCGGGTCGGCGTTCACGAAGTGCAGGATCGCCTCTTCGGTGGGGGTAGCGATGTAGTTGGCGATGTTCTGCGTGGTGCCGGTGTACGGGTTGGCCGCCGTCAGCCCGGCGACGTCGCGCTCGAGCTGGCGGGTGGCCGGGTCGTTGGGGCCCGGGTTGCCGGTCAGGTAGAACTCCGGCGCGCTGTCGGTCTCGACGGTGAACGGCGTGGTGTTGTTCTTCTGGGTGGCCAGCAGGCCGGTCAGGTTGCCCGCCAGCTCGCCGAACGACCCGGCCGGGTAGGTGCACGGCACGTCCGGGGTCACGGTGGTGCCGGAGACCGTGGCGCCGTCGCAGTTGGCCGGCGTGGGCTGGATGGCCCGTCCGACGTTCGCGCCCGCCACGTGGTCGTTCTCGTCCACGTTGAGCTCGAACAGCGTGTTCTGCGGGGTGATGCCGTCAGCGGCCAGCCGCTGGAAGAATGCGCCGAACGCGGCGTTGTAGTACTGCGCCTGGGCGATGTAGCAGGCGCTGCCAGGGCCAAGCGCGGCCGGGGCCCCGTTGCACGCGGTCAGGCCGGCGATGTGCTCGTTGCCGTGGATGTCGGAGATGTAGCCGTTCACGACGGGGACGCCGGACTCCATCATGTCGGCCAGGTAGGCCAGCGTCTGGGAGGCGTTGATCGAGCTGAAGCCGGGGAAGCCGGGGACGTTGCTGAGGAACGCGCCGTTGATCTGGCCGCCGTTCAGGTCGACCAGGTTGCCGGCGGCGTTGGTGACCGCGAAGCCGTTGCGGCTGACGTTCGGCGTGCCCGCGCCGAGCTGAGGGGCGACGTACTTGTGGCCGAACAGCCCCTGGAAGCCGTTGTAGCCGCCCGGCTCGGTCGGCAGCAGGTCCGGCGCGGCGGACGCCGTCGCCGTCGTCTGGCCGAACTTGACCGCGCTCGCGTTCGCGCAGAACGCGCTGTCCTTGGCGCAGTGCACGGCGACGCCGAGGTAGTCGGCGATCTCCTGGTCCTTGAAGGAGTCAGGATCGGCGTTGAGCTGCGATACCTCGGGCGAGCTGGGGCCGAACACCGTCGGGAGGTCCACCGCGGTGTTCTCCAGCTCGACGTTGGCGGTGGACACCCCGCCCCAGTCGCAGCCCGCCTTGGTGAAGGGGGCCCAGGGGGCGGGGGTCACGGTGTCGGGGGCCGCCGGCGTCTTGGCGGTAGCCGGCGGCACCGGGGAGTAGACCATGTTCGGGTGGGTGTCGTGCGCCGCGTTCGGGGTCCGCGACGTGTCGTCGATCGGAGCCGTCCAGTACGTAAACGAGGTCGCCGGGTCGGTGGTGTTGAACGCGCCGCCCGGGCCGTCGGCGTTGTACGCCTGGTAGGAGTTGCTGATCCCGTTGCCATGCCGGTCGCCGTACAGCCCGGTGTAAGTGGACAGGATGTCATCGGCGGTGTGCGCGATGAGCGGCGTGTGGTTGTTGGAAAGGAGCGTGCCGTTGCTCTCGAAGAAGTTGAGCAGGCTCGGCATCAGCTCCAGGTCGCTGGGGACGTTCGGGTTGTCCCGGAAGAAGTGGACGTTGTCGAACATGAGCTTGACGACGTGCTTGACGCCGTTGCCGAGCTGGCAGCTGGCCTGCCCGCCGCCAGCCGGGTGCGCGGGGGCGGCCGGAGCGGCGCTGGCCGCCCGGGCGCCGGCGCCCCCCATGCCGGCCACGAGGGCCGCCGACGCCGCGATCGTCGCGATTCGCCTGGATCTGGGCCGGCGGGTCCCCCCCGGCCACGCTGACTTGACTTCGCTCACCAGTACCTCCGAGACCGGCATATTTCCCAATCAGGTCCACATGCCACAGAACTACGGTCCGCCCCGCTGACGCGCGGCGGGGCGCGCGCAACGTGCGTGTTTCACGATGTCATGCGCCGGTTCTGGTGTTAAGCGTCCGGCGAGTAACCAATGCGGAAAATCTTCGCGGATAGGCAGCGCCCGCACTGAATCCTATGAGTTGATTATGAAACTATTGCCACTGGAGTCACGGTAGGCTCGCCTTTCACAGGTGTTAGCCCAGGGCGCTAATGGCTTTCGCGAGGGCGAAGTCGTTGCCGGTCAGGCCGCCCGCCGAGTGAGTGGACAGCGTCAGCGTCACCTTGTTCCACGACACGGCGATGTCGGGGTGGTGGTTGGCTTGCTCGGCGAGGTAGCCCACCGCGTTGACGTACCGCAGCGCGTCGCCAAAGTCCTTGCGCGTCACGGTCCTGGTGATTTGCGAGCCGTCCAGCTCCCAGCCAGGAACGGCGGCGAGCTCGGCTTGTACCTGATCTGAGGTGAGGAGCGTCATGCTCAACGCATACCATGCCCGGGTGACATCGCAACCGAAGCACACCCCGTTGCGCTCCGTGCACGAGCGGCTGGGCGCGACGATGACCGATTTCGCCGGCTGGCTGATGCCGCTGCGCTACGGCAGCGAGACCGCCGAGCACCTCGCGGTCCGCTCGGCGGCCGGCCTGTTCGACCTGTCGCACATGGGCGAGATCACGGTGACCGGACCGGGGGCCGGCCCGGCGCTCGACTACGCGCTGACGGGATGGCTGTCGCGGCTTTCCGTCGGCCAGGCCCGTTACACGATGCTGTGCGCGCCCGATGGCGGCATCCTTGACGACCTGGTGGTATACCGGCAGGAAGACGACCGGTTCCTCGTCGTCGCGAACGCGTCGAACACGTCCGTGGTGCTGGCCGAGCTCGGGGAAAGATGCGCCACCGTAGCCGGCGCCACCGTCACCGACCAGACGGACCGGACCGCCCTCATCGCCATCCAGGGGCCCAACGCGTCCCGGGTGCTCGCTGATCACACCGCCGCCGCGCTGGGGTCGGTCAAGTACTACACGGGCGTCCACGGAGATGTGGCCGGCTCCCCCGCGTGGATCGCGCGGACGGGGTACACCGGCGAGGATGGCTTCGAGGTCTTCTGCGCGCCCGAGGACGCCGGCCACGTGTGGGAAGCGCTGATGCCGGCGGGCGGCCCGGTGGACGCCAGCACTGGGGGCCCAGCGGGCCCGGCAGTCGTCCCCGCCGGGCTGGCCGCGCGGGACACGCTGCGGCTGGAAGCCGGGATGCCCCTGTACGGCAACGAGCTTGGCCCGGATGTCACGCCCTTCGAGGCGGGCCTGGGGAAGGTCGTCCGGCTGGACAAGCCGGGTGACTTCGTCGGCCGCGCGGCGCTGGCCAAGCTGGCCGCCGACGCGGCGTCTGGCAACGGGCCCGGCCGGACGCTGGTTGGCCTGGTCGCCCGGTCACGCCGGGTTCCCCGGCATGGGTACCCGGTGACGTCCGGTGATACCGAGGTCGGTACGGTGACCAGCGGAGCACCGTCTCCCACGCTTGGCACGCCGATCGCGATGGCGTATGTCGCGGGGTCTGCCATAGCAGGGGAGAGCACGGGGCCGTTTGGCGTAGACATAAGGGGTCGGATCGAGACGGCCGATCTTGTCCCGTTGCCCTTTTATCGCAAGGAGTAAGCAAGCATGAGCGTTCCCGCCGAGCTCCACTACACGGAGGAGCATGAGTGGGTGTCGATCAGCGGTGAAGTCGCCACAATCGGGATCACCGACTACGCGGCGAGCGCGCTGGGCGATGTCGTGTACGTGAACCTGCCCGCGGTGGATGCCGCGGTCACCGCCGGCGAACCGTGTGGCGAGGTCGAGTCGACCAAGTCGGTCAGTGACCTGTTCTCCCCCGTGGACGGCGAGGTCACCGAGGTTAACGAGGAACTCGACGACGACCCGGGCCTGGTCAACGCCGAGCCCTACGGCGCTGGCTGGATGTTCCGCGTCCGGATCCCCGCGGGTCCCGACGGGGAGACCGCGCTGCCCCCGGGGCTGCTGAGCGCCACCGAGTACGAGGAGCTGACCAAGAGCGCGGGGTAAGGTCCCGCGCGCTTTTTGCCTAACGGCGCAGGCGGCGCCATATCAGGTAGCTGGTGAGGCTTACGGCCGCCAGTGCTATGGCGCCGCCGACCAACGGGTCAACCTGACTGACGCGGTCCCGGACCCGGGCGGTCGCGCGCTGGGCTACCTTGCCCGGGCTGACCCGGTCCGAGATCGCGTCGATGGTCTTCGCGAGTTCCATCCGAGTCTTCTCGATCTCGGTGACCAGCGCCTGCTGCCCCAGCTTGGCGCTGTTGGTCTCGGTTTCAGCCACGTGCGTTTCCCTCTGGTTTCCCTGTGCCGACGCCTTCCTGGCACCGACCCTAGCGCCTCGCCCTGGCGCCGGCCACATCAGGGGAATCGGCCAGCCGCTCGGCGCGCATGAGCCGGAAACCCAAAGAACCATCCCTAACCTGGCGAAATCACCACTCGCGACGCCCTGGCTAATTAAGATCCCCTAGTAGGCAATCTAAGTGCGCCTCGGACGAGGCCGTGCCCGCCGCACGAGCCTTGTTCCGACCCACGTCACGCTCTTGGCATCGCGGCGAGGCTGCTGCCATGTTCGATCTGTGGAGACAGGTAATGCTCATCGGCCAGCCAAATCGAATAGGCAAACTTCTATATCCCCTGATAGTCGCGGTTGCGCTGGCCACCTTGAGCGCCTGCAGCAGCGGGTCGAGCGACTCCATGGGCGCCGCCGGCGCGGTGGCCATGCCGGGGCCGACCGGGGCGCTGGAGCAGTCCACGATCACCGTGGAGGCCGTCCCGACCGCGGATGAGGCCGGGCTGTACATCGCCAGCGACCTCGGGTACTTCGCCCAGGAGGGCCTGACCGTCAAGATCGCGCCCACGGGCGGCGGCGAGCTGGCGATCCCGGACCTGACCGGCGGCAAGGCCAACCTGGTGGCGGGGAACTACGTATCGTTCATCCAGGCGCAGATCAGCCGCAAGGCCGACCTGCGCATCATCGCCAACGGGTCGCTCATGCAGCCCGGCAACCAGGCGGTCTACGTCCTGCCGGGCTCCAAGATCAAGACCGTGGCCGACCTGGCCAGCCACCGTGGCGGGCACAAGGCGAAAATCGGCGTCAACACGCTGAACAACATCGGCCAGCTGCTGATCGGGTCCCTGCTGCAGGACCAGGGGTACGCGCTGTCTGATGTCAGCCTCACCCCGCCGGCCGGGAAGGGGAACCCGTTCGCGCTCTTGCTGAGCGAGCTGGCCGGCGGCCAGATCGACGCGGCCTGGCTGCCCGAGCCGTTCGCGACGATCGCCCAGCAGAGCCTCGGCGCGGTCAAGCTCGCCGACTTTGACCAGGGATCGATGGAGAACTTCCCCATCGGCACCTACATCGGTACCGCGCAGTGGGTGACGTCGCACCCGAACACCATCGCCGCGTTCCTGCGCGCGCTTCAAAAGGGCCAGCAGAAGGCGGACACCGACCGCGGCCAGGTGGAGTCCTCGCTGATCAAGAACACCATGCTTCCCAACGGCATGAAGCAGGACCAGGCAAGCCAGGTCGCCGCGCTGATGACGCTCAACTCCTACCCGCTGATCATGGACATCTCGACCCTGCAGCGAGTATCCGACTCAATGTTTCAGTTCAACCTGGAGCCGGGCCTGAGTAAGCCGTACACGATCACCAGCATGATCCAGTGGCAGCCGGGGACGATCGGGATGTCGCCGCCGGGCTGACCGCTGGCTGCCTGATCCCCCGCTCCGCCGAGCCCGCCAGACCCGCCGGGCCCGCGCCGCGCCCGGCGGGGGTCCCGCGTGCGCGCATATTTGCCCAAAGCCGCCCACGGAACATAGACGCTGGTCTATCCTTGCTGACCTGACGCTCGCTCAGGTAAGGGGTTCTCCATGTCCGGAAAGACCGGGAAGTGGCTGCGCGCTGCCGGGATCAGCGCCGCTGTCGCGCTCGCGGCGGCTGGCTGCTCACCCAGTGGCGGCTCCAGCGGAGGGGTTTCCTCGCTCCCGCAGCCCGGCCCGGCGGAGAAGGCCACCCTGAACGTCTCGGTGGTTCCCGCGATGGACTCGGCCGGCTTCTTCGTGGCGCTGGACCAGGGCTACTTCGCCCGGGAGGGCCTCACGATCAACTACACGCCCGCCACGTCGAGCGAGTTCGCGGTCGGCGAGCAGGTCGCTGGCAAGCAGGACATCACCGGCGGCAACTACGTCTCCTACATCCAGGAGGTCACCCAGCGACACCAGCCGCTGCAAGTGATCGCGGAGGCGTCGATCATGGGGCCGGGCTCGCAGATGCTCTTCACCCCGGCCAGTTCCACGATCAAGACCCTGGCCGGACTGGCGGGCAAGTCCATCGCGGTGAACGCGCCCAACAACATCGACTACCTGCTGGACGTATCGGTGCTGTCCGAGAACGGCATCAGCGTCGACACCGACCACGTGAACGTCCCCGGCAATCCGGTCCCGTTCCCCGCCATGGCGCAGACCCTGGAGTCCGGCGGGCAGTTCGCGGCCGCCACGATGCCAGAGCCGTTCGCCAGCCTGGCCGAGCAGGACTTCGGGATGCAGCCGCTGGCCGACCTGAACCAGGGCGCGACGTCCAACTTCCCGATCGAGGGGTACGTGGTCACCAAGGCCTGGGCGGCCAAGTACCCGAACACGCTCAAGCGCTTCCTCATCGCCCTGGAAGCGGGACAGGTGCAGGCGGATACCGACCGGACGCTGGTGGAGCACGCGTTCACCCACATCAAGGGTCCCGGCGGCAGCACTGATCCCGCGGCCGCCGCCCGCTACGGCCGGGTGAGCCCCCAGATCGCGGCCGTCATGGCGCTGAACACCTACCCGGTCGGCATCAGCAAGACGCGGCTCCAGCGGGTCGCGAACGTCATGCAGCAGTTTGGCCTGCTCGACGGGCACTTCGACGTCTCCGCGATGATCATGCCGCCGTCGGCCTTCAACTTCACCCCGTTCTCCGCGCCTAAAAGCTGATGAAATGAGTCACCTGTGAGGGAGGCTCAGGTGACCGGGGTTGATGGGTATCCCCTAGGGAATACAGCGCTAATGGCGTCTCTTCCGCTGCGATGACCGGCGACGACTTCGGCGCGGTCGTCCTGGTGATCGGCCTGGTCGGTACGGTGGCGGTGCTGTCCAACCGGCTCAGCGCCAAGGTCAGGGTCCCGGCACCCGCGTTCTTCCTGGTCGCCGCGGCCGTGGCCGCCGAGGTCCGGCCGCACGCCGCCGTCCTTCCGGTCAGCACGGTGCAGCATGTCGTGACCATCGCGCTGGCGGTCATCTTGTTCGACGGCGGTATGCACATCGGCTGGCGGCGGTTCCAGGAGGCGGCCGGCGCGATCATCTGGGCCGGCGTGGCGGGAACGGTGGTCACGGCGGCCGGCGTGACGCTCGCCGCCCGGTGGCTGGCCGGGCTGGACTGGCGCATGTCCCTGCTCCTGGGCACCGCCGTGGCGGCGACCGACCCGGCCGTGGTGTTTTCCGTCTTCGGCCGGCGCGAGGTCGCCGGCCGGACCGGCACCCTGCTGGAGGGCGAGTCGGGCGCGAATGACCCGGTCGGCATCGCGCTGCTGGCCGCACTGCTCGGGGCCACCGGATCGGCGAGCGGCGTCGTCGCCGAAGTGATCATCAACTTCGCGATGCAGATGATCGTGGGGGCGATCATCGGGGCGGTGGGGGGCGCCGCGCTGCTGACGATGATGCGCAGGATTCCGTTGCCCAGCGAGGGCCTGTACGCGCCGCGCGTGCTAGCCGGGGCGCTGCTGATTTACGGCGTGGCGGCCGTCGCCCACGGCTCTGGCTTCCTCGCGGTGTTCGTCGCCGGGATCTTGATCGGTGACGAGCGCGCCCCCTACAAGCGGGAGATCGAGCGGTTCCACTCCTCGCTGGCCAGCCTGGCCGAAGTGGTCGCCTTCGTCATGCTCGGGCTGACGGTGCGGCTGTCCAGCCTGGGCAACGACGACGCCTGGGCAGTGGGCCTGGCGATCGCGGCCCTGCTGGCGTTCTTCATCCGGCCCGTCCTCGTCGGGCTGGTGACGCTGCCGATCCGGCTCTCACGCAACGAGCGGGCGTTCTTCTTGTGGACCGGCCTCAAGGGCGCCGTGCCGATCCTGCTCGGCACGATGATCGCCGATTCCGGGTCGGCGGGGGCCGCGAAGGCCTACGAGATCATCTTCGTGATCGTGGCCTTCTCGGTGACCGTCCAGGGCGGCCTGGTGCCCACCCTCGCGCGCCGGCTGGCCATCCCGCTGCGGACCGTCGATCCCGAGCCGTGGTCGCTCGGCGTCCGGTTCAGCGAGGAACCCGAGGGCATGCACCGCTTCCACGTCGCGGCGGGCTCGCGCGCCGAGGGCATCACCATTGACGGCCTGCCCTGCGGTGAGGACGTCTGGGTGAGCCTCATCATCCGCGAGGGCAACCTGGTCACCGCCAGCCGCGACACCCGCCTGAAAGCCGGCGACGACGTCATCGTGTTGTCCGACCCCGACAACGCCCCGCAGATCGAGGAACTATTCACCGCCCCGAAGAGGGCCGGCAATGAGTAAAGCCAGCAGTGCCTGGCGCAGGCTACTGGCCAAGATGCGCTGAGTGCGGGCGAAGGGACTTGAACCCCCACGGTGTTTCCACCAACAGGACCTAAACCTGCCGCGTCTGCCATTCCGCCACGCCCGCGAGGTGCTTTTCGCACCGGTTACCAAGCTACGCGCTTATATGCCCAGGTCCTTCTTCAGGCGGTCGACATGGCCGGCCGCCTTGACGGCGTAGTACGCCTTCTCGATCTTGCCGTCGGCGCCGACCACGAACGTGGACCTGATCACGCCCATGATCTTCTTGCCGTAGTTCATCTTCTCGCCGTAGGCGCCGTAGGCGCTGAGGACTGCCTTGTCGGGGTCGGACAGCAGCGGGAAGGCGATGCTCTCCTTCTCCCGGAACCTGGCCAGCTTGGCCGGGGCATCCGGGGAGATGCCGAGGACGGCCAGCCCGACCTTCTCCAGGTCCGGCATGCTCTCGGTGAAGTCGCACGCCTGCTTGGTGCAGCCGGGGGTCATCGCCGCCGGGTAGAAGTACACGATCACCCGCTGGCCGCGCAGCGACGACAGCGACACCGGGTTCCCGTCGGCGTCGGACAGCGTGAAGTCCGGTGCCTCATCGCCGGGCACGAGCCGCTCTCCGCTCACGGGCACTCCCCTCGGGTCAGCTGGCTATCAGGCGAACAGCCAAACGTTATCGCCTCCGGCCCGCATACTGAAACCAGCGGGGCTGGCTGATCGTTATTAGAGATGATCACTGTTGCTTGCCGTTGATCGGACGGGAAGCATACCGTTGACCCGGGGGGACGTGTTCCATCAGCGATGCCTGGCTGACCCGGAGAATCCGGGGCCGGGGCGGAGGTTCCTGTGCTCTCACGCTTGACCGGCTCCCTGCCTCGCCTCGCGGCGGCGGCGGGCGCCGCGACCGTACTCGCGGCGTGCTCCTCCGGGGGAGGCACGCCATCCCCTGGCACCGTTACCTCAGCCACTGCGCTGACCGCGCGGCAAGCACTTCAGCTGGCGGCGAAGCACACCAAGACGCTGACCTCCATGACCGCGAGCTTCAGCATCCAGTTCACGTCACCAGCGGGCGGCGCGGGCATGTCGGGCACGGTAAAGGAACAGTTGCACCCATCACTGCTCGCCGAGGCCAACCTCACCAGCCTCAGCGGCACTCAGTCGCTCCCGGGCGGGCTGTCCGAGATCGTCACGCCCACGGCGATCTACCTGCGCGCTCCCTCCCTCACCCAGGCGCAGCACATCACCAAGCCATGGGTAGAGATCCCGCTGGCGGAGATGGGCGTCACCGGGGCGGCCCTGAACCAGCTGCTCAGCCAGCTCCAGACCGCGAGTCCGCTCACGGAGACCCAGTTCGTGAGCGGCTCCCCGAACGTGCACAAGGTCGGGACGGGCGTAATCGATGGCGTCCCGGTCACCGAGTACGCCGGCTCCTTCACGATGAGCCAGGCGCTCGCCGCCTTGCCTGCGGACACCCGGTCCGCGGTCGAGAGCCAGATTAGGTCCAGCGGGCTCACGGGGGGCACGTTCAAGATCTGGCTGGACGCCCAGCACAATCCGAGGAAGGTCGTCGTGACCGAGACCGGAAGCCCGATCACGGTGAAAATCACCGAGAACGTGACCAGCCTCAACCAGCCGGTGAACATCACCTTGCCGACGTCCGACGAGATTTACGTCCTCCCCGCCAGCGCGCTCCCCTCCGCTACACCGGCCGTCTAGCCCCCGCATGCTCAGCGATAACCGGGGCGAGGGCGCGCAGCGCCCGGCCCCGGTGGCTGATCGCGTCCTTGCCCTCGGGCGATAGCTGCGCGGTCGTCACCGACGAGCCCGTGGGCAAGAAGACCGGGTCGTAACCGAAGCCGCCGGTCCCCCGGCGCTCGCGGGTCAGCGACCCGGCCAGCACGCCGGTCACCGTCCACTCCCGCCGCTCAGCGCTGCCGCCCGGCAGGGCGAGGGCGGCGACGCAGACGAACTGCGCGCCGCGCTCGGAGAGGTCCGACAACTGCGCGAGCAGCAGGTCGAGGTTGGCCTTGTCGTCGCCGTGGCCGCCGGACCAGCGGGCGGAGAAAATGCCGGGCATGCCGTGCAGCGCGTCCACGCACAGGCCGGAGTCATCGGCGACGGCGGGCAGCCCGGTGAACGCCGCCACGGCGCGGGCCTTCAGCAGCGCGTTGTCGGCGAACGTGAGCCCGGTCTCGGCGACCTCCGGCATCTCCGGGTAGGCGTCCAGCCCGACGAGGGACACATCCACCCCGGTCGTGACCAGGATCCGCGACAACTCGGTCACCTTGTGCGGATTGCGCGTCGCGAGGACCACCCGCTCAGCTGGCAAGTGCCTGCTCCTGCAGCTTGGTCAGCTCGGCGCAGCCGCCCGCGGCGAGGTCGAGCAGCGATCCGAGCATCGCCCGGCTGAACGGCTCGCGCTCCGCGGTGCCCTGCACCTCCACGAAGTCGCCCGCGCCGGTGCAGACCACGTTCATGTCGGTCTCGGCGGCCGAGTCCTCCTCATAACACAGGTCCAGCCGCGGCTCACCGTCCACGATCCCGACGCTGACCGCCGAGACCGAGGCGACCAGCGGGCTGCCCTTGAGCCGCCCGCGCCCGCGCAGCCAGGTGATCGCGTCGGCCAGCGCCAGGTAGCCGCCGGTGATCGCCGCCGTGCGGGTACCGCCGTCGGCCTGCAGGACGTCGCAGTCGATCGTGATGGTGTTCTCGCCGAGCGCCTTGTAGTCCAGGCAGGCCCGCAGCGACCGGCCGACGAGGCGGGAGATCTCGTGGGTGCGCCCGCCGACCCGGCCCTTCACCGATTCCCGGTCGTTGCGGGTGTTGGTGGCCCGGGGCAGCATCGCGTACTCGGCGGTGACCCAGCCCAGGCCACTGCCCCGGCGCCAGCGCGGCACCTCCTCGGCGACGCTCGCCGCGCACAGCACGCGCGTCGCGCCGAACTCCACCAGCACCGATCCCTCGGCGTGGTCCAGCCAGCCCCGCGTGAACCGGACCGTCCGCAGCGAATCCGCCGCTCGTCCGTCTGGTCGTGTCATGACGTTAACCCTATCCGGGGCATGTCGCGGCATGCCCGCCAACTAGATGAGCGCGCCGCGCCCGGGCTACTGGGTGCTACACGTCCAGGGTCAGGCCGGATCTCGCCACCGTCAGCTGGCCGCCGAACGCGGCCGCCGCCTCCTCGCGAGAGCGCTCGGGGTCGTTCCACGGGATCAGGTGGGTGAGCACCAAGTGCCCGGCGCCCGCGCGGGTCGCGTGCTCGGCCGCCTCCCGCGTGGTCAGGTGCAGGTCCGGCGGCAGCCCCGGCTGGGTCAGGAACGACGCCTCGAACAGGGCCACATCCGCGTCTCGGGCCAGCCGGATCAGCTCGTCGGTCTCGCCGGTGTCGGCCGAGTAGGCGATGGACGCGCCGCCCTGCGACACGCGCAGCCCGAATGTCTCCACCGGGTGGTTCACGTGGCCGGCCTCGACCGTGAACGGCCCCACCTCCAGGCACCCCGGCGCGAGGGCGGAGAAGGCGAACCGGTCCGCCAGCCCGTCCTCGTCATCCACGCCGTGCACGCCCGCGACCCGCTGCAGCCCGCCGGCGGGCGCGTACACCGGGATGACCCGCATCGGCCCGCCGGGCACGTACTCCCGCGCGACGCGGAACGAGTACAGGTCCACGCAATGATCGGCGTGCAGGTGGCTCAGGATGACGGCGTCGATGTCGGCGAGGGCCGCGTGCCGTTGCAGCGCCCCTAGGGAGCCGTTGCCCATGTCGATGACGAGGCGAAACCCGTCCGCCTCGAGCAGGTAGCACGACGCGGGACTCTCCGGCCCGGGGAAGCTCCCCGCGCACCCGATCACAGTAAGGCGCATGCGCCCCATTCTGCCCGCCTGTCGCTAACTGCGACAGGCGGATCTCGGATCGGGCAGGCTGGGAGGTTAGCTGGCGGCCCGCGGGGGCGTAACGGCGGGAGCTGCACTAGTCAGGGGGTCCGGGAGATTGGCGGGCATCCCCGGGAAATTAAGCCCAGAGCTGGCCTTCGAGCTTTTCCTCGGCTTCTTCCAGGGTGCCGCTGTAGGCGCCGGTCGACAGGTACTTCCAGCCGCCGTCGGCGACCAGGACCACGATGTCGGCCCGCTCCCGGGCGCGGACGGCCTGCATCGCCATCCCGAGGGCCGCGTGCAGCGCGCACCCGGCCGAGATCCCGGCGAAGATGCCTTCCTTGCTCAGCAGGTCGCGGGTGCGGCGCAGGGCGTCCTCCGAGGACACCGAGTACCGGGTGGTCAGCACCGACTCGTCGTAGAGCTCGGGGACGAAGCCCTCATCGACGTTGCGCAGGCCGTACACGAGCTCGCCATAGCGCGGCTCGGCGGCAACGACCTTGACGTCGGGGACGTGCTCGCGCAGGAAGCGGCCGGTGCCCATCAGCGTGCCGGTGGTGCCCAGGCCGGCGACGAAGTGGGTGATGGACGGGAGGTCGGCCAGGATCTCCGGCCCGGTCGTCTCGTAATGCGCGCGCGCGTTCGCCTCGTTGCCGTACTGGTAGAGCATCACCCAGTCGGGGTGCTCGGCGGCCAGCCGCTTGGCCACCCGGACCGCCTCGTTCGAGCCGCCCGCGGCCGGGGAGGTGAAGATCTCCGCCCCGTACATCCGCAGGATCTGGCGGCGCTCCTCGCTGGTGTTCTCCGGCATCACGACGATCAGCTGGTAGCCGCGCAGCTTGGCGACCATCGCCAGCGAGATGCCGGTGTTGCCGGAGGTTGGCTCCAAGATCGTGGACCCCTGGCGGAGCAGGCCATCCTTCTCGGCCTGCTCGATCATGAAGAAGGCGGCCCGGTCCTTCACCGATCCGGTCGGGTTCCGGTCCTCCAGCTTGGCCCACAGGCGCACCTCATCGGAGGGGGACAGCCGGGGAAGCCCGACCAGCGGCGTGTTGCCCAATGACGCGAGGAGTGATTCAAAGCGCATTCAGCCGGTTCCGTTTCGCCAAAAGGTATTAGTTGCCGCCGGCCACCGCGGGCAGGACGGTGACGGTGTCGCCGTCCGCGACGGGGGTCTCCAGGCCGCCGAGGAACCGGACGTCCTCGTCGTTCTTGTAGACGTTGACGAACCGGCGCAGCTTCTCGCCGTCGAGCAGCCGGTCGCCAATGCCCGCGTGGGCGGCGTCCAGGTTCTTGATCAGCTCGCCAAGGGTGGAACCGGCCCCCTCAACCACCTTCGCTCCGCCGGTGTAGGTGCGCAGGATGGTCGGGATGCGAACCTCGATGGCCATTATGTGCTCCTCAAGTCAATTTCCTAGTGCCTAGGATGCCAACCCCCGTGGACGCCCGCTAATTCCACCGCGGCTAGGCGACCTCCACGGCCTCCTCGGTGACCTCGCCGTCTTCGATGCGGTAAGAGCGGAACTCGGCGCTGTCCGGCTCGCGGGTCGAGACCAGGACGTAGTGCGCGCCCGGCTCGTTGGCGTAGGAGACGTCGGTGCGCGACGGGTACGCCTCGGTCATCGTGTGCGAGTGGTAGATCACCACCGGCTCCTCGTCCCGGTCGTCCATCTCGCGCCACACCCGGAGTTGCTCCGTGGAGTCGAACTCGTAGAAAGTGGGCGAGCGGGCGGCGTTCTCCATCGGGATGAACCGCTCCGGCCGGTCAGTGCCCAGCGGGCCGGCGATCACGCCGCACGCCTCGTCCGGGTGGTCCTGGCGGGCGTGGGCGATGATCTTGTCGTGCAGGTCACGCGAGATTCGCAGCATGACCGGGAGACTACCCCGGCCAGCGGGGCGCGGCTTCGCCCGTAAGCGCGCCAGCGCCCGGACCAGGGACTCCTGGACGGCGCCGAGCCAGCCGTAGACCTCGAACGCGGCGACCTTCGGGTCTTCGGGGTCGAGCGCGGACAGTTGCTCCTCGAACTCCTCGGTGACCTCCAGCCGCACCCCGAACGCCAGGCGGACGTCGTTGATCGCCCTCATCCAGTCGCGCGCCTGGTCGCCGGTCAGCTTCACCCGGCCACCGTTTTCCGGGAGGGTGTCCAGCAGGGTCTGCGCGAAGTACTTCTTCGCCTCGCGAAGGCTCTCCTCGGTGTACCTGCGGAACTCGTCCGCCTTGTCAGGATCGTCTTGGTAGGCGTCGGGGAGCAGCCGCGCGAGCACCGGGTCGGTGGGCGTCTGCGGGGCGGGACCCTCTTTGAACAGGGCCTCTAGCTCATCCACAACGCTGCGCTGCGGCTGATCCTTGCGGTCGCCGCCCATCATGTCGATAACTGGGGTGACGAGGGAACGTAGCAGGGCGGCCTCGCCGGCCGAAACCCACGCGCTGACGCCGCCGTCCCTGCCCGGCCGGAAAAGCTCCATGTAATCGGCCGCCTCAGGTGTCCTGGCGAACGGTCGCCCACAGGCCGTAGCCGTGCAGGACCTCAACGTTGCGCTCCATGGCCTCGCGGGTACCGCTGGCGACCACGGCCTTGCCCTTGTGATGGACGTCGAGCATCAGCTTCTCGGCCTTGGGCCGCGGGTAGCCGAAGACATGCTCAAAGACATAGGTGACGTATGACATCAGATTCACCGGGTCATTCCACACGATGGTGACCCACGGCTTATCAGGCACCGATTCGTCTTCGATGCGCGGAAGATCAACTTCAGCGGGTGCCACGCTCACTCGCTCGCACCTCCTTGTACGTAGTCTTCCACTGTGACTGATTCGGTGAACAGCGGGAGTGTCATGTCGGCCAATGGCGCTTCCCTCGGTAACACTGCCCCGCTACCCCACACGGCATTGCTAACTGATCATTACGAGCTCACCATGCTGCAAGCCGCCTTGCACAGTGGGGCGGCCGACCGCCGGGCAGTGTTCGAGGTGTTCGCGCGGCACCTGCCACACGGCCGCAGGTACGGGGTCGTGGCCGGCACCGGGCGGCTGCTCGACGCGCTCGAGCAGTTCCGCTTCGGCCCGGACGAACTGGAGTTCCTGCGTGAGTCTCGCATCGCCGACGACGCCACGCTCAGCTTTCTCGCATCTTACCGGTTCACGGGGGACATCTGGGGCTACGCGGAGGGGGACGTGTACTTCCCCGGATCCCCGATCCTCGTCGTGGAGGGAACGTTCGCGGAGGCGGTCCTGCTGGAGACCGTGGTCTTGTCGATCTTGAACCACGACTGCGCGGTCGCGTCCGCCGCCTCCCGGATGGTGACCGCCGCCGCCGGCCGGTCGCTGATCGAGATGGGATCGCGGCGCACGCACGAGGCCGCCGCCGTGGCGGCGGCGCGCGCGGCGTACATCGCCGGCTTCGGGTCCACCTCGAACCTCGCCGCGCGGCTGATGTACGGCGTCCCGTCGTCGGGGACCGCGGCGCACGCGTTCACGCTGGTGCACGACTCCGAGAAGGACGCGTTCGTCGCCCAGGTGGCCGCCCTCGGCCCGGCGACGACGCTGCTCGTGGACACCTATGACGTGGCGGCGGCCGTGCGCTCGGCGGTGTCGGTCGCCGGAGCTTCGCTGGGGGCGGTGCGGGTGGACAGCGGCGACCTGGCCGCGGTGGCGTTCGCCGTGCGCTCCCAGCTGGACTCACTGGGGGCCACCTCGACGCGGGTCATCTTGACCGGGGACCTGGACGAGCATTCGATCGCGGGCCTGGCGGTCGCGCCGGTCGACGGCTACGGCGTAGGGACATCGCTGGTCACCGGGTCCGGGGCGCCCACGGCGGCGCTGGTGTACAAGCTGGTCGCCCGGTCCTCGGGGAGCGGCGACCGCCCGGGTGAGCTGCTGCCGGTGGCCAAGCGGTCGGTGGGCAAGCCGGGGCGCGGCGGGCGCAAGTGGGCAGTGCGGGAGTTGGGGCCGGATGGCCTCGCGGTGACCGAGCGGATCGTGCTGGAGCCGGTCGCCGCGGATGCTGGCTCGGGTGACGCGAGCGGCCCGGGGGGCGCCAGCGGGCGTCCGTTGCTGCGGGAGCTGGTCCGGGACGGGGTGATCGTGGGGCGTGAGCCGCTCACGACGGCGCGATCCCGGCACGCCGCCGCCCTGGCGGAGCTGCCGCCTTACACGCTGCAGTTGTCGCGCGGCTACCCGGCGATCCCGACGAAGTTCGGCCGGGACGGAGAGGAAGGGTAGCGAGCGGGCGCGGGCGGGGCGGACGCGGGGGCGCGGGCGAAACTTGATCGCCTTCGCGCCCGGAACTGGCTAGCGTGTGCGGGTGGCAGTCGACTATTCACGTTTCCAGGAGGCGCTTCGCGGCCTCGGCGTCGCCGGGGAAGTGCGGGAGTTCCCCTCGGCGGTGCCGACCGCAGCGGCGGCGGCGGCTGAGCTCGGCTGTGAGGTGGGTGCGATCGCCAACAGCCTGGTGTTCGCCGCCGACGGCGAGCCGCTCCTGGTCATGACGAGCGGCGCCCACCGGGTGGACACCGCGCTGGTGGCCAAGGCCCTCGGCGTCTCGTCGGTCGACCGGGCGGACGCCAAGTCGGTGCGTGCCTGGACCGGCCAGGTGATCGGCGGGGTCGGGCCGGTGGCCCATCCCGCGCCCATCCGGACGCTCGTCGACAACTGGCTCGCCCGCTATGACGTCGTCTGGGCCGCGGCGGGCCACCCGCACGCGGTCTTCCCCACGTCGTTCGGCGAGCTGCTGCGGATCACCGGCGGCATCGCCGCCGACGTCGGCGACTGACGCTGGCGGGCGGTTCCAGGATCAGCCGCTGGTAGCGGACGTTGTGGTTCCGGTAGCCGGCTATACCGGGCATCGCTGGTAACGCGGTACGGTGATCGTCGTGCGCGCGCTGATCATCGTCGACGTTCAGAATGACTTTTGCGAGGGCGGGTCGCTGGCGGTGGCCGGCGGGACCGCCGTCGCCCGGGGCATCACGTCGCTGCTGGCCGCGGGCGACCACGGGTATGACCATGTTGTCGCCACCCAGGACTTCCACGTCGACCCGGGCAGTCATTTCTCGGCTCACCCGGATTACGCGGCTTCCTGGCCTCCGCATTGCGTGGCCGGGACACCGGGGCAGGACTTCCACCCGGCCCTGGACACCAGCGCGGTCGGCGCGATCTTCCGTAAGGGCGCGCACGCCGCCGCCTACAGCGGCTTCGAAGGGGTGACCGAGGACGGGACGGCCCTGGCCGACTGGCTGCGCGCCCACGACGTCGACGCGGTCGACGTCGTGGGCATCGCGACGGACTACTGCGTCCGCGCCACGGCGGCCGACGCCGTTGGCGCCGGATTCCAGACGCGGGTCCTGCTCGGCCTGACCACGGGAGTGGCCCCGGGCACGACCGCCGACGCGATCGAGGCACTGCGCGGATCGGGCGTGCAGGTCACCCTGGCCTAGCTCTTCGGGCCGGCTGGGCGGGGTCGGCTGGTTAGCCCCGCACGACGGGGTTGCCGAGCGGGAGGGCGCGGCCGCCGGTGGCGAGCGCGGCGGTATTGAAGTACAGGTACACGCCGATGGCCGCGAACACCAGGGCGACGTAGCCGCCCGCCTTGAGCAGGCCGGTCGACCCTTGGTTGACGCCCAGGAAGACCAGGAGCAAGGCCAGGTCGACCAGCGCGAACACCGCGGTGAAGGCGAGCGGCAGTCGCAACGTCGCCAGCGTGAGCATGATCATGACGACGAGCCAGGCGACCAGGAATAGCTCCTGGGCCGCCTGCGCGGACGCGGGCGCGATGCCGAACCAGTTGTGGGTAAGGCCGAGGACCAGCACCGCGTAGCTAAGCCAGAATCCGGCGAAGATGCCGAAGACGCTCGCCACGGCCGTCTGGCCGAGGGACGCGCTCCAGATCGTCGCTAGGAACAGGCCGATGGACGTGGCGGTGAGGATGATCGGCAGCGCGGCGCCGATGGCGCTCGCCGGGACGACGCCGATCAGCGCCAGTCCCAGGGACACCGACCCGGCGATGAAGCAGGGCAGCCCCAGCGCCGACGGGTCGCCGAGCAATGGCGGCGCGGTAGCGGCGGCGGGCGGGGCTTCGGTGGCGGGCTCTTGCGCGGCAGGCAGCCGCTGGGTGGGGACTTGGCCGGAAGCGGTCGCGTCAGCGCTCATCGCCTCGCTCCTTCGGGTTGGGTAATCCCGCTCAAGCGGGCTTAATGCATCCGTACGCCCCGCCACGCGCCCACGTGTTCTCACTTTGAGCCACTGCCGCTCCTGGGGAAACTGCGGGACCCGGCGATGACCTCCTCTGACCACGCGGGGCGAAGGCGGGCGGTTAACGGCGGGATAGGGCCCACTGGCGGATCTTCTCGATCCTGGCCTGGATCTGCTCGGCGCTCGCCTGCGGGATGGCCGGGCCGCCGCAGGCGCTGCGCAGTTCGCTGTGGATCACGCCGTGCGGCTGGCCGGTGCGGTGGCTCCAGGCGCCCACCAGGCCGTTGAGCTCCTTGCGGAGCGCGGCCAGGGACTCGCGGCTGACGGCGGGCTGCGCGGCGGGCACGGCCGCCGGGGCGGCCGCGCCCTGGGCGACGGCCGGGGTGAACGGGGACGGCGCGGCCCACGGCGCCGAGCGGCCGGACAGCTGGGAGGCCTGGCGCTTGCGGAGCAGGGCGGCGACCTGGTCAGGCTCCAGCAGGCCCGGCAGGCCCAGGTAGTCCTCCTCCTCGGGGGAGCCCGCCTCGGTGGCGGTCCCGAACTCGCCGCCGTCGAACAGCACCCGGTCGAAGGTCGCCGACGCCTTCAGCGCCTCGAAGGACCGGCCTTCGAGCGGCATGTCCGGCGTGTCCCGGGTCCGCTGGGCCTCGGCGAGCTCGTCCTCGCCGTCCCGCTGGGCGTGCGCCACGACATGATCACGCTCGGCCTCGAGCTCGGCGGCGAAGCCGAGCAGCACCGGCACCGACGGCACGAAGACCGAGGCGGTCTCCCCGCGGCGGCGCGCCCGCAC
>JAICUO010000920.1 GCA_025935815.1 Streptosporangiaceae bacterium | reverse complement strand
GGAGGTCGGCTACCTGTGCCAGGCGGCGGTCAGGATCGAGGCCACCGCCGACGGCGTGCCGCAGGACGTGGAGTGGGCGATCGCGCGCGGGCTGCCGTTCCCGGACAGCGTCTACATCCTGCAGCACCGGCCGGAGACGACATGGGCACCCGGCCAGCGAGACGCGGCCCCCGAAGAGCCCGCTCCCCCGGCCGCCCCGGAACCGGATCCGAAGGCCCCGGATCCGAAGGCCCGGGCGTACGACCCGGTCGCCTACGCCTTGCGTAACGTCTTCCGGGTACCGGGAGCATGAGCCCGGATCCGCTGGCCGTCGCCGAGCGCGCCGCGCGGGCCGGCGGCGCGGTCTTGATGCGCTGGCTCGGGGATGACGAGCTGCAAGTCGCCTACAAGGACGCCCGCGCCAACCTGGTGACGGTGGCCGACCAGCAGTCACAAGCAGCCGTTACGCGGGAGATCCTCGCGGCCTTTCCCGGCCACGGGATCATCGGCGAGGAAGGCACGGCCGGAAATTCCGGCTCCGCCTATGAGTGGTACGTCGACCCGCTCGACGGGACCACGAACTACACCCACGGCCTGCCGTTCTTCTGCGTCTCGGTGGCGCTGCGGGCAGCGGGGGCCACGGTGGCCGGGGTCGTCTACGACCCGCTGCACGACGAGCTGTTCTCCGCCGCGCGGGGCGCGGGCGCCTTCCGCAACGGCCCTGCTGGCCACAACACCGCGCTGCGCGCGTCGGCCACCGCGCGGCTGGAGCGGTCGCTGGTGGTAGCGCAGGCGCAGTCGGTCGACCCGGCCGAGATCCGCGCGTACGCGGTGCTGGTGGAACGGCTGATGCACGTCGCGGGCGGGGTGCGGTCCCTCGGGTCGCCGGCGCTGACGCTGTGCGCGATCGCCGCCGGACGGCTGGAGGCGTACTGCGAGTACGCGATGGACGCCTGGGACATCGCGGCCGGCCAGCTGATCCTGGAGGAGGCAGGCGGACGGCTGACGACGTTCACCGGGGCGCCGCACACCTCCGCCGACCGCGCGGACATCATAGCGACTAACGGGTTCATCCACGACTCGCTGATCAACGCCCTGAAAGGACTACCCACGCCATGAGTGAGCCCAGGCCGGGGGCCGGATACATAGCAGGCGAAGGGGGAAGCACAGCATGAGCGACTACCAGTACCCGTCCGCACTGGCGGTGACCACGACTGGCGGCTGGGCGCGGCCCGGCTGGTGGGACATCATCGATGAGGCGCGCAAGGATAAGACTCCGTCGGGCCGGTTCGGCCCCGCCGACAGCCAGGAGTTCCTGGACGACGCGTGCGAACTGGCCATCCGCGATCAGGAGGCGGCCGGGCTGGACATCCTCACCGACGGGGAGCACCGCCGCGGCGGCTGGATCGAGGGGCTGACCGGGAACATGCCGGGCCTGCGGGTGAAGCCGGCGCCGCGCAAGCTCGGCGCGATCGGCTGGGACCAGCTCCCGGTCTATGAGGTGATCGCGCCGCTGGACGGCATCGAGTCGATCTGGGATTTCACCGGCGAGTATGAGTTCCTGAAGGCGCGGACGTCGCGGCGGCCGAAGATCGGGATGCCGGGGCCGTACGGGATCACGACCGAGCTGGACTTCTCGCCGACCTACCGGACCCGGCGGGAGTGCGCCGACGCGCTGGTGCCCGCGATCCGCGCTGACATCAAGAAGCTGGTCGCGGCGGGCTGCGACTACATCCAGATCGAGGAGCCGCTGACGCCCTCGCACGCCGCCGAGGACCGGACGCCGGAGAACCTCGTCGAGGTCATCAACAGCGTGGTCGACGGGATCACCGGATGCACGTTCGTGGTGCACATCTGCTTCGGGTCGTTCCGCCGGCTCCCCTACGCCAAGCGGACGTACCGGTGGCTGTTCCCGGCCCTGCTGGACGCGAACGTGCACGGGTTCTCGCTGGAGTTCGGCGCGCGGGAGATGGCCGAGATCGACCTGGTCGGCGCGTGGGACCGCGACCGGATCCTGTCAGCGGGCCTGATCGACATCAAGACGCACTACAGCGAGGCGCCCGCGGACATCATCGAGCGGGTGCGCGCCTGCCTGCAGTACCGCGATCCCGACAAGCTGGAGATCTCCACCGACTGCGGCCTGCGCCGGGTTCCCCGGTACCTGGCGATGAGCAAGATGTCGGCCGCCGCCGAGGCCGCCCGGCGGCTGCGCCAGACGGGATGACAAGCCAGTGAGCGATCAGGTGGACGTGCTGATCGTGGGGGCCGGGCTGTCCGGCATCGGGGCGGCCCGGCACCTGCAGTCAGCGCTGCCCGCCCGCAGCTACGTGATCTGGGAGGCACGGGCGGCGATCGGCGGGACCTGGGACTTG
>JAICUO010000607.1 GCA_025935815.1 Streptosporangiaceae bacterium | reverse complement strand
GCCCCCAACAGCGCGGCCAAATCCCCTCCCCCCCGGGGGGGGCCCCCCCCGGCCCCCCGCCCCGCGGCGGGGGGCGTGTTGTGGGCCGGTTTTGCGCCCCACAACCCACGGCACTCGCGATGATCATGACCCGAGCGGCCTCGCTGCGCCCTCTCGGCCCGGGTCTCAATGTGGTCGGCCCGGGGCGGTGCCCTACCATCGGCTGCATGCCGTGGCACGGGCCAGACGGTCACCGTCTCTATTACGAGGACACCGGGCGTGGTGACACGGTAGTGGTCATGCCGGGCTGGGCCGGCAGCATCGTCGAGCTCAGCCAGTTGCGGGCAGCGCTCTTGCCCGGCTTCCGCGTCATCGCCGTCGACCTGCCCGGCTCGGGCCGGTCGCAGCCGCAGCCGCGAAGCTATGAAGCTGGCTACTACCACGATGACGCGCGAACGGTCCTCGGGCTGCTCGATGCGCTGGGCGTTTCCGTGGCCCACCTGGCGGGCTTCAGCGATGGCGGGGAGATCGCAGTGCTGTTGGCAGGGCTGCGGCCGGGGCTGGCCCTGTCCCTGTTCACCTGGGGCGCCGCCGGGAAGATCGAGGCCACGCCGGATGAGCTGACGTCACTTGAGAATGTCGTCGACCAGCCGGCGGACGGCCTGGCCCCGCTCGCGGCCTACCTGGTCACTGCCCACGGCGCCGATGGCGCGCGGATCATGACCAGGTCCTGGGCGCAGGCGATGCGCGATCTGGTCGCCGCGGGCGGCGACATCAGCCGGGACCGGGCGCACCTGATCACCTGCCCAGCGCTGCTGGTGGCTGGCACGTACGACCCGCACTGCCCGCCCGACCTGACCAGGGAGCTGGCCGCGCTGATCCCGAAGGGGCAGTTCCTGGAAGGACCGGGCGCCGGGCATGCGGTGCACCTGTCGCACACCGCCTGGCTCGCAGGCCAGCTGGCCAACTGGCTCGCCAGCCACTGAGGCACCCTTACCGAGGCGGGCATTCTCATCGGCGCTGCCTTGACCTCGACCCGTGAGTGCGGTCACCGGACACGAACGAAGCCACGCTGGCCTTGGTGGGTAGTTTTTCTGAATCGTTCAGCAACCATCGCGAGCGAGTTGGATTCGGCGTAAGCATTCGGGAGACTTGCGGCGAGGGTGGCACTGCATTTCGCATCGTCCGATGACTTGAGTACGGCAGCCCCGTGGTCACTCCTCTATGAAAGTTCCTTGCGCCCAAGGCCATCATCGAGCAGCCTAAGCAGCGTGTAGCTTGTCCAGTCTTACGAATCAGGACATGCTGGTCTCGTGAGGTCGGCATGGACGTAACCGTACTAGCATCACTGGCGGCCAACACGGTCGTGGCGGCTGCCGCGACCGATGCGTTCGAGGCCGTGCGTGACCGGATAGCGCGGCTGTTCGGACGGGGGAGGCCGGACCCGGCCACCGAACGGCGACTGGAAACGACACGCGCCGAACTATCCGCGGCGACCAGCACGGACGCTGTCAGCGTTGAAGCAGCCCAGCGAGTTCAGTGGCGCGTGCGGTTTGCTGATTTGTGCGAGACATACCCGGAAGTCGTACCGGAACTATCGCGACTGGTCGCGGAGTTGCAGGCGCAACTGCCCACCAGCGGCAACGTCTCGAACGTCATAGCCGGCGGCACCCACCACGGCCCGATCCTCATGGGCCGTGACTTCACCGGAGTTACCATCCGGCCCGATCAACAATCATCTGCCGACCAGTGAAACTCGCTTTGCGGGCCGATCACGTGAAGGCGACGAGCAGACAGAGGAGAAACGCTTACAGGTGATCGGGGACACACTGCCATAGCCTCCGGCTGGCATGTTGCCGCGACTACCATCAAGTGGTGCCTACCGAGCTGCGGATAGTTATCGCCTCGTACGGTGCGCCCCAGTTCCGGCTGCTGCACGAGACCGTTACCGCTGTCGGGCACGTTCCGGCCGCGTATCTAATGAGTCGGTCGATGCGGCCGTCGAGGACGGCCGAGCCCGATCTCGTGGAGGCGACGAAGGCGGTTGTTGCGGACGTGCCTGCGGGCATGGACTTGCTGCTACCCGGCAGTGTCCGCGCGTTGCCTGCATTGCTGGCCGCGTGCCGCCCGGATGTGCTGCTGGTGTTCGGGTTCAACTGGCGCCTGCCGTCTGACGTCCTCATGGTGCCCCGATTCGGCGCGCTCAATGTGCACCCATCAACACTGCCGAAGTACCGCGGACCGTCGCCGGTCTTGTGGGCGATTCGGAACGGCGATCCGTGCTTGGGCCTCACTGTGCACCGCGTGACTGACCGTATCGACGCCGGGCCGATCTTGGCTCAAGTGGATGACCTACCGCTGCCTGACCGAGTTACGAGCGCGGATGTCTGGGAACTCCAGCAGGCCGCGCTGCCCGCGCTCATCCGCCAAGCCCTTGAGCGCGCAGTCCACGGCGATCCTGGTACCCCGCAGGACGAGGAGCAGGCGACCTATGCCGGCTTCCCGCCGCCCGACTGGTACACGGTCCAGTGGCAGGGTAGTCGGCACAGCGTCCATAACCAGATCAGGGTGCTGCGCTACCTGCGTCGCGGCGAAGGCCCGGTCGTCGAGCTCCACGGGAACACCATGCAGGTGAAGCGGACGAGCTTGACGGACGACGGCGGTAGCCGCATCGAGTGCCCGGACGGCCCCCTATGGGTTACGTTCGCGCCAGTGGCGTTAGGCGAGACGTGCCTGGGCTGCTGCTCGCAAGCGGGCTGCGCGGCTATCAGGGAATGGCTGGAGCAAGGCAAGTGCGGCCGTGAACTGCTCACGACTGGCGCTAGCGTGGCCGAGCACCTGTTCGCAGTCGGCCAGGTGGAAGGTGGCCAAGGCTTCCTGCCAGCTGTCGCCGAGTTCACGGTGCATGCGAGCTGCCTCACGGTGGAAGTCGGACGCGTCTTGGGCGTCGCCGCTCGCGAGCAGTACCTCGCCGGTGCAGTCGAGGGCGGTCGCTTCGCGACTGTGGTCCCCGATCTGGCGTTCCAGCGAGGCAGCCATCCGGCAGCAGTTCATGGCTTCCGCCAGTTCGTCAGCGGCCAGGTGCACCCGTGCCGCCTCGACGAGCCACCAGGCTTCCCACATCCGGTTGCTGGCTTGCTCCGCTATTCGCAGCGCCGCGTCAATCGCTGCCTGCGCGGCCGCGAGGTCTCCCCCAAGCCGTTCTGCCCAAGCGAGCAGCCAGAGGGCGTTGCCTTCATAGGCCGGGTCACTTCGATCAGCGAAGAACTGCGGCAAGGGCCGGACCGTCTCCAGAGCGGACGTCACGTCATCAGCTTCGAGTTGAGCTTCCGCACGGTTCATCCGGCCCAGCCCTTCCCAGTGCGCGTCCTGGCCCGCCCGCGCACGGTCGGCCGTGTCCGTGAAGTGAACGACCGCATGCGTCAGTTTTCGCGTGCGCAGGCAGACGAGTCCGAGGGCGTTCAGAGATCGGCAGATACCTTGTTGATCACGCAGCTCCTCACGAACGGCGAGTGCCCTGGCATGGGTGGCCTTGGCTTCGTCGAGCGCGCGGCGCCGGAACAGGAACCGTCCCCGGATATCCAGCGCGGCGGCGAGCGCGGCGTGGTCATCGAGCATTTCGGCGGCAGTCACAGCTGAGGCGCTGTGTACATCCCAGTCGGCGAACGTGAAGTGCTGAGCATGGATGGGATCCAGCACCATGGCGAGTTCCCAGGCTCGCCGGGGCAAGCCGGCTTGCAGCGCGCCCTGCACGTTCGCCACGAGATTTGGCCGCTCAAGGTCAAACCACTCAAGTGCAGCGGCAGGCGTTTCAAGTGCCAATGGCGCTGGCCCTTCCGGGGGCGACACATCCACCAGGAAACGGTCACCAGGAGACAGCAGCTCAGCCGCTCGCGAAGCGCTTGTTATGTACCAGCGCAGCATCCGGTCGAGCGTCTCGCGGCGCACTGCCTCAGCGTCGGTCGTGCGGGCCTGGTCGAGGGCATAGGCGCGGAGCAGGTCATGGAGTTCGTAGCGGTGCGGTCGGCTCGATTGGATCAAGAACGCGCCGAGCAGGATGTCCAAGGCTCGGCGAGCACTTCGCTCGGGCACGCCTAGCGCTGCCGCGGCTGTCCGCAAGGAGACGTCGGGTCCTTGGTGCAGTCCCAGCGCGCGGAACATGCGGGCTGCTTCTTCGGGCAGATCCCGGTACGACCAGGCGAATACCGTGCGTACCCCTTCGCTGTGCGGTCCGTCGTCGACACTGAGGGCATCCCAAAGCATGGAATCGTCACGGAGGTCTGCGATAAGTTCCGCAAGCTGCATCGTCGGCCGTGATATCGCATGTTCCGCGGCAACGCGCAGCGCCAGCGGCAGGCGGGCGCACAACCGCGCGAGTTCGAGAAGGTCGGCCGGGGCATCCCGGCGACCTCCAGTCCGAGTCACCTGGCGCACCAGGGCCACCGCGTCAGATTCCTGGAAGATATCCAGCCGGATACGCTGGGCGCCGTCACGAATCGCCAAGCCCGCCAGTTGGTTGCGGCTCGTGATAACGACGAGCGGACCAGGGCTGCCGGGTATCAGGGGGCGTACCTGCCCGATGTCGGCCACGTTGTCCAGCAGGATGAGCACGCGCCGGTCTGCAATGCGCGACCGGAACATCGCGGCTCTGCCGTCGGGGTCGGCGGGTATGGACGAGGGCTCGACAGCAAGGTCACGCAGGAACCTGTCCAGCACCT
>JAICUO010000260.1 GCA_025935815.1 Streptosporangiaceae bacterium | reverse complement strand
CGTCCCGGGGGGCCCGGGGGATTGGTTGGTATCCCCCAGGAAGCAAGGTAACAATGGTCAGGTGACCGCCATCGAAGCACGGGGCGCCCGTGAGGGGAGCGCCTGGGCGGTGCCGCCAGGATCGGCGGCACCGCCCGAGCTTTCGCTGTCGGGCGTGACGGTGCGGTTCAACGTGCTGACCGCGCTGGACAACGTGAGCCTGTCGGTCCGGCCCGGGGAGATCGTGGCGCTGGCCGGCGAGAACGGGGCCGGGAAGACCACCCTGATCAGGTCCGTCGGCGGGGACGTGGCCCCCGTCGCCGGAGAGATCCGGCTGGGCGGGCGGGTGGTGATGGCCGACCCGGTCGCGGCCAGCCGGCTGGGGATCCGCATCGTGTGGCAGGACCTGGCGCTGTGCGACAACCTCGATGTCGCCGCGAACGTGATGCTCGGCATCGAGCGGCGGCGGCACCTGCTGTCGGAGGTGTCGCTGCACCGGGACGCGGTCGCGCTGCTGCGGCGGCTGGGCATCCCGCTGCGCGAGACCACCACCTTGGTCCGGGCGCTGTCGGGCGGGCAGCGCCAGATGGTGGCGGTCGCCCGGGCGATGGCGCACAATCCCCGGCTGCTGCTGCTCGATGAGCCCACCGCCTCCCTCGGCGTCCGGGAATCACAGCTGGTCGAGGAGCTCATCACCCGGCTGCGCGAGCAGGGCACCACCGTGGTGCTGTCGTGTCACGACATCGGGCAGATGTTCCGGCTCGCGGACAAGATCGCGGTGCTGCGGCACGGGCGGCTCATCGCCGAGGTCGCCCCGTCCGAGGTGCACCCCGACGACGTGGTCGCGCTGATATCCGGGCAGAAGGTGGACTCCTCGGCGCGCCGGCAGCTGACCCGGCTGCACCGGCTGGCCGGCCGCCTGACGTCGTCCGACCCGTCCTCCAGCCTGTCGCTCATCTTGTCGGCGCTGGGCGCGGCCCTGGGCAGCGAGCGGCTGTGCATCCACCTGCCGGAGGAGTCGGCCGACGGCGAATCGTCCACGCTGGGATGCGCGGCCTCCTTCGGCGTGCCCGCCCCGCTGCTGGCGGCCTGGTCACGGCTCCCGGTGGGTGCCGCCGGCGGCCCGGTGGGCCTGGCCGCGACCGAGCGGCGGCCGGTGATCGAGGACAACATCCGGGCCGTGCCCGGCTCCTGGGCGCCGTTCGGGGACCTGGCGCGGGTGGCGCGGGTGGCGAGCTCGTGGTCGGTGCCGGTGATCGGGCCGGGCGGGCTGCTCGGCGTGATCACGGTATTCCGCTCCATGACCGGCAAGCCGCAGCGCGATGACCTGGACCTGGCCACCTTGTACGCGGGGTACGCGGCCAGCGCCATCGAGCGGGACCAGCTGCTGGAGCAGGTCACGGCCCGCAACCGGGTGCTGGAGACGATCCGCGAGGTGCTGCAGACCCTCGCGGGGGCGTTCCCGGTCGCTGGCGCGCTGTCGGTCGCGCTCGACGCCGTGCGCGACGGGCTCGGCGCCGACGAGGTGGCCCTGGTGACGGCGCCCGCGCCCGCTGGCTGGGATGCCAATGGCGGGACGGCCGCCGCGGGCGTGCGGGCCTACTCGGGCGGCTTCGCGGCCATTCCCGGCTCGCTGCTCGCGGCCGCGGAGTCGGTGCTGGCCCGCGGTGAGCCGGACGGGATCGCGCTGCCCGGGCTGGCCGCCGACGCTGGGCGGGTGCTGTCGGTGACGTTCGCGGCGCCCGGCGGGCGCACCGTGCTGCTGGCCTGCTGGCACGGGAGCGCCGGCTCGCACGCGAACGTGGTGACCGACAGCTGGACGGACCTGGTCGAGGACGCGGCGCACAGCTTCCGGCTGGCCCTGGAGCGGGAGAGCGCCAGCGCCGCCCATGAGGAGGCGATGGCGCTGCGCCAGTCCCAGGAGATGCAGCACGCCTTCCTGCGGCGCCTGTCCCATGAGCTGCGCACGCCGCTGACCGCGATCACCGGCTACGCCTCCAGCCTGCTGCAGGAGGACGTGACCTGGGACGCCGAGTCCCAGCAGCGTTTCCTGTCCCGGATCGCCGCCGAGTCCTCGCGGCTGGGCCGGCTGGTCAACGACCTGCTGGACTTCTCCGCGATCGAGTCGGGGATCTTCCGGCTGCAAAGCGACTGGTGCGACCTGCCGCTGGTCATCGACGCGGCGGTGGCGCTGCTGCCGCCCCGCGGCGCCCCGTTCGTGGAGGTCAAGACCGCGGCCGAGCTGCCCGCGATCTGGGCCGATCATGACCGGCTGGAGCAGGTCTTCGTCAACTTGCTGGGCAATGCGCTCGGGCACAACCCGCCCGGCACCCGGGTCACGGTCACCGCCGAGGCCGCCGCGGCCAGGGCCGGGGCGGCCGCCACGGTCACCGTCCGGGTGACCGACGACGGTGAGGGCATGTCGCCGGAACTGCTCACCGCGTCGGCCGCGGCGATGGCGGCGGTCCGCCGGCCACGGCGGCGCGGGGACGCCGGGGCGGGGCTCGGGTTGTCGATCGCCCGCGGCATCGTGGCGGCGCACGGCGGCGCGATGGAGCTGGAGCAGGCCACGCGGGGCACCAGCTTCCGGATTTCCCTGCCAGTGGAGCGGCCGCAGAAGGGACCAGACGACGGTGAATGACAGCGTGAGCGCCGCGGGGGGCATGCCGACGAAGGTCCTCATCGTCGAGGACGACCCCAACATCGTGGACCTCATCCGGTCCAACCTCGCCGTTCGCGGCTTCGACACCGTGGTCTCCACCGACGGCGCGAAGGTGCTGGCCCAGCTGGACACCGAGCAGCCCGACATGGTGCTGCTGGACCTGATGCTGCCGGAGGCGGACGGGTTCGAGCTGTGCCGCCAGATCCGCGAGCGGTCGCCGGTGGCGATCATCGTGGTATCGGCCCGCGGCGGGGAGCGGGACAAGGTCACCGCGCTGAACATGGGCGCCGACGACTACATGACCAAGCCGTTCGGCATCGAGGAGCTGCTGGCCAGGATCCTGGCCACCTTGCGGCGGACCCGGCCCGCCGCGGTCGCCGGGGACGTGGCCGGAGCGGCGGCGGCGACGGTCATCGACATCGGTGACATCCGGGTGGACCTGGCCAGCCAGCAGGTCCGGCTGGCCGGGCAGAAGGTGCACCTGACCCCGACCGAGTTCGCGTTGCTGCGCGAGCTGGCGGTGCACCGGGGCAAGCTGCTGTCCAGCGCGCACCTGCTGCGCCGGGTATGGGGCCACGGGTATGAGACCGAAACCGAATACGTCCGCGTCTATATCCGGCGGCTGCGGGCCAAGCTGGAGCCGCCGGGCAGCGCGCCGCTGATCGTCACCCAGCCTCGCGCCGGGTACCGCATCCCCGCGGAGTGACGGCCTCCAGCGACGCGCGACACCTCTGTCACGCTGGTCACATCGATGCCCGTATAGTTGCGCCAGGACTCAAGCCCGTGCGCGCACACCGTAGCAGGCCATCGCTCCCGGCATGCATTCACGCTTTTTTAACGGGATTTACGATCATGTTAACTGGTGCGTTTCCAGGGTCGGTCCTACGCTCATGACGAAGTTAGCGTTCTTCAAGTGACCAGCATGTGCGGATTTGCCTCGCGCATGCCCGCACAGGGCCTGGACATGTCACGGCATATTAAAGCGAGGTATATTCGTGGCTTATGTAACGAAAAGGGTAACAAAGAGAGCCGGGCTGGCCGCCGCTGGCGTCAGCGCCGCTCTCCTCATAGCGGCCTGCAGCTCAAGCAGCAGCTCTAGCACCGGTGCCGCCACCAACCCGACGAGCGCGCCGGCCACCAGCGCCTCGTCCTCCGCGAGCGCCAGCGCCAGCGCGCCGGCGCTGTCCGTCAGCGACATCACCCCGGACTTCACCGCGCTGGGCCAGCTCACCTCGCTTGCCTCGGCTGGCAAGGGCGGCGTAGCGGTCATCCTCCCGGACACCACGTCCTCCACCCGGTGGCAAGAGTTCGACGCTCCGTACATTAAGGCCGCGTTCAAGGCAGCCGGGCTGGCCGATTCCGACCTGACCGTGCAGAACGCGCTGGGCAGCGACCAGACGCAGAAGAGCATGGCCGAGTCGGCCATCACCAAGGGCGCCAGCGTGCTGGTCATCACGCCGCTCGACTCCGGCACCGGCGCCGCCATCGAGCAGGCCGCCAAGGCGGCCGGCGTGGCGGTCATCGACTACGACCGGCTGACCCTCGGCGGCACCCGCGGCTACTACGTCAGCTTCGACAACGTCAAGGTCGGCACCGTCATGGGCCAGGGCTTCACGCAGTGCGTGAAGGACTGGAGCGTCAAGAGCCCGAACGTCATCGTGATGAAGGGCGCGCCCACCGACAACAACGCGACCCTGTTCGCCCAGGGCTACCTGGGCGTGCTGAACCCGATGTTCTCGGCCGGCACGTACAAGGACGTCAGCAACCCGCCCGGCTCCTGGGACCCGCCGACGTCGCTGAGTGAGTTCCAGCAGCAGTACACCGCGCACAAGAACATCAACTCGGCGCTGATCCCGAACGACGCCAACGCCGCGGCGATCATCCACTACCTGCAGAACCAGGGCATCAAGCCCAAGACGTTCCCGACCACCGGCCAGGACGCCTCGCTGGCTGGCCTGCAGAACATCCTGGCCGGCTACCAGTGCGGCACCGTGTACAAGCCGATCTACTTCGAGGCGGGCGCCACCGCCGCGCTGGCGATGTACCTGCGGGCCGGGCAGACCCCGCCGGCCTCGCTCGTCAACGGCTCCGTCCAGGACAGCCAGGCCAAGGTCGCCGTTCCGTCCGTGCTCGCCAACCCGATGTGGGTTACCCCGGCGAACATGAACGACACGGTCATCAAGGACAAGTTCGTGCCGGAAGCTCAGCTCTGCGCAGGCCAGTACGCGGCAGCGTGCAAGGCCGCGGGGATCACTGCGTAGCTGATGGTCGCGGACAACGCACCCGCGCAGGCGCAGCAGCCATTGCTGCGCCTGCGCGGCGTTAGCAAGACATTCGGGCCAGTGCAGGCGCTGACTGGCATCGACCTCGACATCCCCGCCGGGCAGGTCACCGCCCTGGTCGGCGACAACGGGGCGGGCAAGTCCACGCTGATCAAGACGATCGCGGGGATCTGGGAGCCAGCCGCGGGCCAGATACTGTGGCAGGGCAGTCCGGTGCACTTCCGTTCCCCCAAGGACGCCACCGACGTCGGGATCGCCACGGTCTACCAGGACCTCGCGCTCGCCGACAACCTCGACATCGTGCAGAACATGCTGCTCGGGCACGAAGTGTTGCGGCACGGCATGCTCGATGAGATCACGATGGAGCAGACCGCCAAGCAGACGCTGGCCGAGATGCGGGTCACCACCGTCCGCAACATCCGCCAGCCGGTCGGCTCGCTGTCGGGCGGGCAACGGCAGGCGATCGCGGTCGCCAAGGCCGTGATGCTCAATGCCAAGCTGGTCATCATGGACGAGCCGACGGCCGCGCTGGGCGTGTCCCAGACCGCCCTGGTGCTCGAAATCATCACCAACCTGGCCAGCCGGGGCATCGCGGTGCTGGTGATCTCGCATAACCTGATCGATGTCTTCAAGGTCGCGGACCGGCTCGCGGTGCTGTACCTGGGCCGCATGGCCACCGCGGGCCCGGTCGCGAACTACGACACGGCGTCGGCGGTGCACTGGATGACCACCGGCACGGGCCCCAGCGGCAATGGCTCGGCCGCGCGCAACGATGCGGGCCTCGGAGGGTTGAGCGATGGCTAATCTCAGGGAACCGGACGAGATCATCGCCGCGTCCAACGCGGACGCGTCGGCGGAACTGCTGGCCAACTCGGTCGGCGACTACGCCCGGATCTGGAGCAGGCGGATCCGCAGCGGCGAGAGCGGCGCGCTGCCCGTCATCATCGGCCTGATCGCGATCGTCATCTTCTTCTGGGTCAAGAGCCCGTCGTTCATGACGCCGGGCAACCTGGTCAACCTGATGACGCAGTCGGCCTTCATCATCACGCTCGGCATGGCCGAGATCTTCGTGCTGCTGCTGGGCGACATCGACCTCGCCGCCGGCTTCACCGCCGCCTGCGGCGCGGTCATCGCCTTGTGGATGCTCGCGCTCGGCGACCCCTGGTGGGCCTCGGTCATCGTCGCGCTCATCGCCTGCGCCGCCTACGGGGCGCTGCAGGGGACGATCACCGCGCGGCTCGGGCTGCCATCGTTCGTGGTGACGCTGGCCGGCCAGCTTGGCCTGTCCGGCCTGCTGCTGTACCTGGTCGCCCGGACCGGCAGCATCGGGACCGGCGGCGTGATCCCGCTGCACGACAAGGTGATCAACGGCATCGAGGGCAGCCAGCTCGGCGGGCCGGTGACCTGGATCGTGATGATCGTCATCGGGGTGCTCGCCGCCGGGGTGATCTTCTTCGGCGACTTCCGCCGCAGGTCCAGCGGACTGGTCGCCCCGCCGGTGTCCATCACGGCGCTGAAGATGCTCGCCATCATCGCGGCGTGCCTGGTCGTCGCGTACGTCGCGAACCTCAACCGGGGCCGCCTCATCGTGATCAAGGGCATGCCGTGGGCCGTGCTGGTGGTGCTCGCCATCCTCGCGATCTGGACGATGCTGCTGGGGCGGACCCGCTTCGGCCGGTACGTCTACGCGATCGGCGGCAACGCCGAGGCGGCCCGGCGGGCCGGCATCAACGTCAACCGCATCCGCACGATCGCGTTCACGCTGTGCGGGCTGACGGCGGGCATGACCGGCATCATCTACGCCTCGTACCTGGGGTCGATCTCCACCGGCGTCAACGGCGGGCAGAACGTGCTCAACGCCGTGGCGGCGGCGGTCATCGGCGGGACCAGCCTGTTCGGCGGGCGGGGCAAGATGCTGCACGCCGTGCTCGGCGGCCTCGTGGTGGGCGTCATCTACAACGGCCTGGAGCTGCTCGGCCTGTCCGCGTCGGCCCAGCTGATGTGGACGGCGCTAGTGCTGCTGGCCGCGGTGATCGTCGACCGCCTGACCCGGCGCGGCCAGGTCGCCCGGTAATCGGGCCGCCCCGATAATGTGAGGCGTGGCAGATAGCAGCCTGGTGGGGCGGCGCGCCAGAAGGCGCGCCGTCCACCAGTGCGTTGGGGGCGGGCTGGCCGAGCTCGTCCCCGACTTGTCCCGGCCGGGCAGCTGGCTGCTGTTCATCGAGGGCGTCCCGCAAAGCCAGGTGGACCTCGACGACCCGGCCTTCCTGGATTTCGAGTACATCCGCCGGATCGGGCACGCCATCGACGTGGCGTTCCCGGCGGGCGCGCCCCTGCGGGCGCTGCACCTGGGCGGCGGGGCGATGACGCTGCCGCGGTACATCGCGGTCACCCGGCCCGGCTCGGCCCAGGTCGTGGCGGAGACCGACACCGCCCTCACCCAGCTCGTCCGCGCTCACCTGCCGCTGCCCGGTTCCCGGGTGAGCGGCGGCCGCATCCGGGTCCGCGCGCAAGACGCCAGGCAGGTCCTCGAGTCGGCCCGCCCGCACGGCTATGACCTCGTGGTCAGCGACGTGTTCGCGGGCGCGCGGACCCCGTTCCACATGACCACGGCGCAGTGCGCGGACGCGGCGCGGCACGCGCTGCGCGAGGACGGGATCTACGCGGTCAACGTGGCCGACGGCCCTCCCCTGGCGCATGCCCGCGCCCAGGTGGCGACCATCTCCTCAGTGTTCGCGGAGGCGGTCATGATCGCCGAGCCCGGCGTGCTGCGCGGGCGGCGGACCGGGAACCTGGTCCTGGTCGCGGGCACGCGCCCGCTGCCGGTCACCGAGCTGCGGCGGCTGGCGGCCGCCGACCCATTCCCGGCCCGCGTGATCGATGGCACAGAACTCGCCAAGTTCGCCTCAGGCGCCACACCGGTTACCGACGCCGACGGCCTGCCTGCACAGACGCCGCAGGCAACAGACTGGTAACACACCCAGTTCGGGTATTGAGCGGCCCCCTGGTGCGTTTAACCTGTCGGCATGGACATGCCGCCAGCTGGATGGTACCCCGACCCGTACGGGGCACCTGACTTGCTGCGCTGGTGGGACGGGTCCACCTGGACCCAGCACACCCATGAAGGCAGCATCTCGCAGGCACCCGACGCCGCGAGCACGTCACTGGACATGACGCGGGTGGGCGAGGCACCGGGGACGGCGGGCAGGCACGCGTCCGGCACGAGCATCCAGCGGCGGACGCCGTCGCCGGCCACAGTCCAGTCCGCGGTCACCGCGCGCGGCCCCCAGGATTCCACGCTCGTGCAGCCGGCCGCGATCCAGCCCGGCGCCAACCCGTCGTGGCCGAACGCCGGCCCCGCGGGGGGATACGGGGCACCGCCCCGCGACGACGGCGACGGCACCCGGGTGCTGATGGTGAATGAGTCCACGTGGACCGGCCCCGGCGGGCCAGGCGGCTACGGCGGCCGGCACGCCGGCTACCAGGACCCGCGGCGCCGCCGGCTGATGCTGGGCGGCCTGCTCGCGGGCGGGACCGCGATCGCGCTGGCGCTCATCGCCCTGGTGGTCAACAGCCTCAGCTCATCAGCCCCGCCCGTCACGACCACGGCGCAGAACACGACGCCGCCGGCCTCCACGGCCCCGGCGACCCCCGCGGGCACGCCCACGTCGCCCAGCCCCGCGCCAACGCCGACGGCGTCCATCGCGACCGTCTCCGGCGGGGTCAGCGACAGCATCTCGGGCATGTCGTACCCGCTGCTGGCCTCCCCGTGGGCGAACGGCTGCCCGGCCAGCCTCAGCAGCCAGCAGACGGCCACCTGGACCGCCGGCGAGTCCGCCCTGGCCGGGCCGGTCAACTCCAACGGCCAGCAGGTCAACTGGTACGCCGAGGCGTGCTCCGGGCCGCTGCCGCAGCAGTACGGGTACAACGGCGTGGCCGACCTCGAGCCGGCCACGATGAACGTGCTCAACGCCATCGACGGTCCCTACTACGGTGCCCTGAGCCACAGCCGCACCCAGCTGGCGAGCACGCCCTTGTCGATCAGCGGGCACCCCGGCTGGGAGATCAAGTACCTGATGACCTACCCGGACGCGGCCAGCCAGGGCCTGGCCTGGAACAGCGAGGAAGGCGCGGTAGTGCTGGCCGACCAGGGCAACGGGCTGCCGCCGTCGGTGTTCCTCGTCTCGGTGCCCAGCAACCTCAACGTGGCCACCGTGGACGCCGTCGTCGGATCCCTCACGATGACCGTCACCCAGCAGCCCGGCAGCCAGCCGACCACTGCACCGCCGAGCACCGACAACGGCGGCGGCGGCGGCAATGGCGGCGGGGGCGGGGGCAACAACCCCTGACCGGGCCGGCTCAGCGCCCGGGCCGCGGCTCGGCGGCCGCGCTGTCAGCGGGCCTCGGGTGCAGGAGGTCCGGGTACTCGGCGCGGCACGCCCGGCAGGCCGCCAGGTGCCGCTTGGAATGGGCGAGCCAGTCGCGGACCGGCAGCAGGTCCGCGTAGTCGGCGCTGCAGGCCTGGCAGGCCGCGAGGTGCCGCCTTATCGCGGCGCGTTCCTCCCTTTCCAGCGCGCCCATGAGGTACGCGCCCAGGTCATCGCGCGGCCCAGCGCAGCCCTGGCTCATCTGCGCTCCCCTCGGCCGGCGGCGGGCCGGGCCGCCCTGGCCGGGACCGGAGCTGAGGGGGTGCCATCGGATCTCGAAGTCGCCACGATACTGATTACGTCAGCGGGCAGCGAAGCGTTCACCGGCCAGGAGGGGCGTTCGGCTGAGGCTCTCGCGCGGACGCCCTACCGGTTGCCGGGGAAGTTCAGGTCGGGCCGGGCGGCGGGGGTGGCGGTGCGCGGCCACTTGCTGGTGACCACCTTGGAGCGGGTGAAGAAGTGGAGCGCGTCGGGGCCGTAGGCGTGGGTGTCACCGAACAGCGACGACTTCCAGCCCCCGAAGGAGTACGCGGCGGCGGGGACCGGGATCGGGACGTTGATGCCGACCATTCCGACCTCGGCCTCGTTCTGGAAGCGGCGCGCGAGCGCGCCGTCGGTGGTGAAGATCGCGGTCCCGTTCCCGTACGGGTTGGCGTTGATCAGCTCAAGGGCGTCGTCGAACGAGGGCGCCCGCACCACGCTGAGGACCGGCCCGAAGATCTCGTCGGTGTAGATGGACGCATCGGGCGGCACGTTGTCGAAGAGCGTGGGGCCCAGCCAGAAGCCGTCCCCGCTGCCGTCGACGTCGGCGCCCCGCCCGTCGACGACGAGCTTGGCGCCCGCCTGGACGCCGGCGTCGATGTAGGAGGTGACCCGGTCCCGGTGGGCGCCGGTGACCAGCGGGCCCATGTCGCAGCCGCGCCGCCCGTCGCCAGTGCGCAGGTGGGCCATGCGCTCGGTGATCCGGGCGACCAGGTCATCGCCGACCGGGTCGACGGCGACGACGACCGAGACGGCCATGCAGCGCTCGCCCGCCGACCCGTACGCGGCCGAGACGGCGGCGTCGGCCGCGGCGTCGAGGTCGGCATCCGGCATGACGATCATGTGGTTCTTGGCGCCGCCGAGCGCCTGGACGCGCTTGCCGTTGGCCGCCGCCGTCGAGTAGATGT
>JAICUO010000658.1 GCA_025935815.1 Streptosporangiaceae bacterium | reverse complement strand
GGGGCACCGTTACCGGGGGCACCGTTACCGGGGGCACCGCTGCCGGGGGCACCGCTGCCGGGGGCGAGCGGCTGCCCGTGCCGGCCGGTGTACCGGGAGACGTCGTTAGGGCGACGCAGGGCGGGCAGGTTGTCGCCTGGCGCGGAGGCGGGAGCGTCGTCTGGGGACGGATCAGGCGAGGCGCCGTTGTCGGCGGATGGGAGGGCTCCCATGGGCCGGCGCGGGGGCAGATCTGACGCTGGTGACATTACCGGTCCGTTCCGCAGAGCACGAATAGCTTGCCCGCGAGAGTGCGCGAGCTAGCGCTCAGGATACCCGCGACCTGCCCGCACGCGCAGGAAAGCAGGACCAACCGTGGTGCTGCACATGGTCGTGACCAGGATCACGCCGCGCCGCGACTGAGGCGGATAGCCAGGTCGGGCGCGGTTGCCTCCGATGGTCAGGCGAAGCCGTTGCGGCTCAGCGACGCGGGATCGGGCTCGCCCCGCGGTAGCGACACGTCGCCGGTAACGTCGGCCGCGAGGCGGATCCGGTCACCGTCGACCAGCCGTACCTCGCTTCCCGGTAGTACCCGGTCACCGTTGACGAAGGTCCCGTTTGTCGACCCCTCGTCGCGGATGGAGGCCCGGCCGCCGTCGTCAACCATGACCGTCGCGTGCCGCCTGGAGACGTTGTCGTACTGGCCGAAGGCCGCGGCCACCAGTGACTGGGCAGGATCCCGGCCGAGGATGACCGACGTGCCGGCCGGGACGTCGACGTTGCCCGTGGGGAATGAGATGCGCAGCACCACCTGGGAGATCCGGCGGCGCCCCTGGCTGGGCAGCGGCTGCCGGCATTGCACGCAGACCACGTCCGCGGGATCTTGCACGGGGGTGCCGCAGTTCGGGCAATACGGTGCCCGTCCCGGGCCTGGCTGCAGGTACTGCTGAGAGACCGTCGGCGTCGGAACATCGTCGTCGGGGTACGGTGTGTGCGGCAGGTTAGCGCCACACCGGAAGCAGATCAGGTCCTCCGGCTGCACCTTGACGCCGCAATCTGGGCAGGTCAGGATAGCCAACTCCTCAGTCCATCAAGCAATGAGCCGTCTTCCGTTACTTTACCGCCCTGCGGCCGGTCACCTCTAGGGAACGCAAGACTCTCACACCCAACCTGATGTCTGATTCGGGGGGTTCACGGCATCAATGCCTGCTAGTCTCACTATTCGACCGATCGAGGAAGGTCGATAACCGCGGCAGGCATCAGGGGGCAGGCCGCTAGGCCGCCGCCTGCCTGGGCCACCGAGTCCACTGGCGCAGTCCGCCGAGACTGATGCCTCTGGCTGTTGGAGCGCTGGCAGTGCCGAGCACTAGCTGTACGCGAGCACTGCTACCGAGACCGATGGAACTGGGGTCGAAACCGCGAGCTATGGACAATCGTCGTACCACGAGCATGCATGCTCCCTTGCGGGAGCCGGCGCCTGCGGGCGCCGCGCGCCCGCCGTGCCTTGACGCCCCACGCCAGGCAAGGACCACTCAGGAGCTCGCGGGGGCACATCCCCCACAGGCGGTGCTCCGCAGGCCCGCGAGGGACCATCTCCCCGCGGGAAAGCCTCGGGGAGCCACCGGGGGTAGCCCCCCTGTGGGAAAGGAGAGACGGGAGCGTGGATCTTTGCCAAGATTCGCGGTGATTCCCACTGAATGCTCGGTGGGGGGACGCCAGTTGATGATTATATGTCCTTACCCGTTTTGTGATGCCCTTGAAGCTGCGAGGTGTGAGCGCAGTGCGTAGACGACCGATAACTAACGGAAACGGCGCCGGACACACGCCGGCTTCCGGCCTGCCGCTAAACGGGGGCGGAGGGCCGTTCAGCGGTGGCCCAGTGGGCGGAAGCGGCCTGGGCATGGGCCAGGGGCCCTCCGGTCCTGGCGCTTCCTTCGGCGGGCCGGCCGGCCCGCCCGGGAACTTGCCGGTGCCCGTCACCCAGGTGCGCCGCGCCGTCGACAGCAACGGAGCCTCTCCCGGGAGCGGAGCGGCAGCCGGCGGCGACGCGCGCAAGGGCGGCCGCATGGCGCTGAGCAACTGGCGCGTCCGCTGGCGCTTGTTCGCCATCATCACGGTCCCGACGGTCACCGCCTTGATCCTCGGCGTGGTCCAGAACGTGAACGCCAACGCCAACTACAACAACTTCGCCCGCAGCCAGGAGCTCGCCAAGCTCGGCGGCTGGGCGTCGACCGCGGTTTTCGCGCTGGAGAACGAGCGCGACGATAACGCTGGCTACATCGCGCAAGGGCGCAACGACAGCGCCCTGGCCGGCCAGGTGGCGGCCGACCAAGGGGTGGCCGACAAGACCCTCAACCAGATCAAGAGCGAAGCGCCGGTCGTTGTCAACAATGGCGCCTACCAGTCGCAGGTTCAGCTTGACCTCGGCAATGCCGTGCAGGGCATTAGCGACCTGCAGCAGGTCCGCATCGCCGCGAGGAACCAGACCGCGGGCGGCACCTTGTACCCGGCCTCGCCAACCATCTTGACCTATGACCGGATTATCAGCCAGCTAGTCACCTTCGTGGGCGACGTCGCCTCCGGCAGCGGTAATGTCACCCTGGAAAACCAGGTCAGCACCCTCGCCACGCTGCTGAGGGTCAGCGACGACGCCTCGCTCGAGCGGGCCTACCTGTACCAGGCGCTAACCAAGCCGACACCGCAGCTGACCCCGGGCGAGCTGGACGGGCTGAACAACACGGTCGCCAAGAAGCTGGCCGACCTCGCGGCCTTCACCTCCGGGGCGACGGTAACCGAGTTCCAGTTCTTCCAGAACACCGTCAGCGGCCAGGCGGTCGACGAGGCCGAGAGCGCGCTGCGGCTCGCGATCACCTCCGCCACCGCCGGCGGCGTCCCCAAGATCGGCAGCGCCAAGCAGCTGCAGTCCTGCGTAGGGCCCAACAGCCCAGCCGCCTCGCCTGCTGGCTGCTGGCGGACGATCAAGAGCGTCCAGCTGAAGAACATCAAGTCGGTCGCCGACAGCCAGGTGGGCCAGATCCAGGACCAGGCCGGCAGCCTGGCCTCCAAGGCGCAGCGGTCATTCATCTTGATCTCGATCGCGACGATCATCCTGCTCGCGCTCGTCCTGCTCATCACCACCGTCGTGGCCCGGTCGATGATCCGCCCGCTGCGGCGGCTGCGCTCTGACGCCCTTGACATCGCCAACAGCAAGCTGCCGGAGATGGTCCGCCGGCTCAGCGAGAGCGAGGGCGGCGACGAGAGCGTAGAGATCGAGCCGGTCGGCGTCACCTCAACGGACGAGATCGGCGAGGTCGCGCGGGCCTTCGACCAGGTTCACCGGGAAGCGGTGCGGCTGGCGGCCGATGAGGCCATGCTGCGCGGCAACCTCAACGCCATGTTCGTGAACCTGTCCCGGCGCTCGCAGTCGCTCATTGAGCGGCAGCTGACGCTGATCGACAACCTGGAGCAAAGCGAGCAGGACGCTGACCGGCTCAGCAGCCTGTTCCGGCTGGACCACCTGGCGACCCGCATGCGCCGCAACTCCGAGAACCTGCTGGTCCTCGCAGGCCATGAAGGCGCGTCCCGGCGCTGGACGCAGCCGGTCCCGCTCGTGGACGTGCTCCGGGCTGCCATCTCCGAGATCGAGCAGTACGAGCGAGTCGTGCTCAACGTCCAGCCTGGCATCCAGGTCGTCGGGCAGGCGGTCAACGACATCGTCCACCTGGTCGCCGAGATCGTCGAGAACGCCACCACGTTCTCGCCCGAGGACACCCAGGTATACGTGACCGGCCAGCCGCTGAACAGCGGCGGCGTCCTCTTGGACATCACCGACAACGGCGTGGGCATCTCCGAGCAGGAGATGGCGCACGCCAACTGGCGGCTGGACAACCCGCCGGTCGTCGACGTCGCGGTGTCCCGCCGCATGGGCCTGTTCGTGGTCGGCCGCTTGGCGGCCCGGCACGGCGTGCGGGTCCGGCTGCGGCACGCGCAGTCCGGCGGCCTGACCGCGCTGATCTGGCTGCCCGAATCGGTGGCGGCCCCCGAGGCCGCGGCGCCCCTTGGCCGCCTCCGCAAGTTCGAGAGTGACGACTTCGGCCCGGCCCCGTCGCTGTCCGCCCCGACCGGCGGTTTCGGCAGCGGCACAGGCGGTGCTTCCAGCAGTGTCTTCGGCGGCCCCGGCGCCCCCGGTCCTGGTTTCGGCGGTTCCGGTGGCGGGCTCGGCGGGCAAGGCACGGGCGGCGGCTTCGGCAGCCCCGGT
>JAICUO010000796.1 GCA_025935815.1 Streptosporangiaceae bacterium | reverse complement strand
GGCATCCACACCCGCAGCGGGGAACCCGGCGGGCGCTTCAGCGTCGCTGTCGAGTGGACGCCCGAGGCGGCCAGGGTCGTGATCGGAGACCAGGGATCGCCGGCGAGCACGGCGATCAGGGCGAGTGCGGGCGGCACGGACTGGACGAAGGAGTCCGGGCGCGGGCTGTGGCTCGTCGATGAGCTGGCCGACGAGTGGGGAACCGCCAGCCACCCAGCAGGCCGCGTGGTGTGGGCTGACGTCCGATGGCAGGCCAGCGGCGGACCACGCCTGGAGGCTCCCGGCGGCCTGGACGCCGCGATCACGGACATCACAGCAGCCCGCCGCGCATTCCCCGGCACCACGATCTGGTGGGGCTACCTGACACGGGCATGGTGGGCGGCCCACCCCGGCACCAGCGGTTTGATCAGCTCACCCGCTCCAAGCGGACTGCGGAAGATCCTGGCAGACACCTACCCGGGACTCCAGCACGCGACCGCCGGCCGCAGGCCCGCACCGCTCCCTGGCCTCCAGGCGCGCCAGCCGGGAGGCTCCCTGCCCGAACCAGTCCGGGACGCAGCCGTCCGGGCGGGCCGTCGGCGTCGGCCGGTTGACCCGCTCCTGCTGCAGCGAGTGCAGGATGCGCTGGCGCGGCTGCCCGGAAACGCCATGGTCCGGCATTACTCTGTCGGTGAGGACCGGCACTCGTGAGCGCCGCCTTCCCGGGGACTCACGCCGGCCTCATCCCAGCTGGGAGTCTCGGGTGACGCCGGCGCTGCCGCTGCGCCAGCGGCTGATCGGGACGACGCTGCGCCGGTACCGGGAGGACGCCGGGTACGACTTGCAGGACGCGGCCCGCACCCTGGGCTGCGACCGGTCCAAGGTCTTGCGGGTCGAGGCTGGCGAGCGGGGCATCCGGCTGGCCGAGCTGCGGAAGCTGCTATCGGAGTACGGTGCCGACGAACCCGGGCGCGATGCCCTGGAGGCCCTGGCCCAGGCGACTCGGGACGGCTGGTGGCAGGGCTACCGGCAGGTCCTAAGCGGGGTACATCGACCTGCTGATCGTCGAGAGCGTCGCCACGGAGATCACGATCTACGCGCCGTTGCAGGTGCCGGAGCTGCTGCACACCGAGGACTACGCGAAGGCGGTCGCACTGGCCGTCAGCCGCGACAAGGAGGTCGCCGACACCGCGGTGGCCGCCGCGATGGCCCGCCAGCGAGCCGTCTTCCACGAGAGCGCGACGACCGTGGCTGTCGTGCTCGGGGAGGCCGCGCTGCGGCAGCAAGCCGGCAGCGCTGACGTGCTGCGGAGCCAGCTGCGCCACCTCGCGAGGCTCGGGCACGGTGGCTTCCCGGCGGCGATCCAGGTGGTGCCGTGCACGGCGGGGGCGAACGGGGCGAACGGCGGGTTCTCGATCATGCAGTTCGGCCCGGCGCTGCCGCCCGGCCTGGTCGTGGTCGACGGCCCGGGCGATGGCGGGATCTACCTGGACGCCCCGGAGTCGGTCGCCGCCTACGCCGGGGCGTTCACCCGGCTCCGGGAGCTGGCGCTCAGCCCGCACGACTCGGCCCGGATGCTCCGGGAGGCCGCCCATGACTAGCGCGCCCGGCAAGGACCTGGCCAAGAGCACTCATGCAAGCGGTGACGCCCCCAGGCGGGTCACGGGCAGCGAGCCGGAACTCCCGGTCGTTCCCGTGAAAGGGCCAGCGCAGGTCATCAGCCTGGTGCCGTGGCTGCTCGGCTTCCAGCCCGGCAATGCGGACCTGGTGGTCATCGGGACCGCACCGCCCCGGGGCCGGGTCACGCTGACCTGGCGGTGGGACCTGCCCGACCCGGCCAACCCAGTCCTGGCCATCCAGGCCCGGCACGCCGTCGCGGCCCTGGCCGTGCAGGGCTGCACCAAGGCGCTGGCAGTCGGGTTCGGCCCCGACCGGCTCGTCGCACCCGCCGTAACCCTGGTCCGGAAAGCCGCCACGGCGGCAGGCCTGGAGATCGGGGACCTGCTGCGCGCCGACGGCGGCCGGTACTGGTCCTACCTGTGCACCAGCCCGAGGTGCTGCCCGCCCGAGGGCACCCCCTACCACCTGGACGCCAGCCCGGTGACCGCCGCGTACCAGGCCGCCGGGGCACCACCACCGCAGGCCAGCCGGGACGCGGTCGCGGCCGGCATCGCCCCGGCGACCGGGGCAGAGGCCGCGCTGATGCTCCAGGCCATGGAGCGTGCCGCCCTGCGCGCCCGCCGCCTGGACCAGCAAGGCTCCCGGCCCGGCCGCAAGGCCCGCCAGCCGCCGCTGGCCATCTCCGGTACCCGCGCGGTGAGCGCGGCCATCAAGGCTTACCGGGGTGGCGGCACCATCACCAGTTACGGCCAGCTCGCCTGGCTTGCCGTGACCCTGGCCGTGCCCCAGGTCCGTGACGCCGCCTGGCTGCGGATGGACCCCGCCCACCGCCAAGCCCACCAGCGACTGTGGACGACACTGACCCGCCTGGCACCACCCGGGCACGTGGCCGCCCCGGCGGCGCTGCTCGCCTTCACCGCCTGGCAAGACGGCAACGGCGTCCTCGGCAACCTGGCGCTGGACCGGGCACAAGCGGACAACCCTGCCGACGACGCGGCCCGGGTGCTCCGCACCGCCCTCGAATCCGGCGCACCCCCGTCCCTGGCCGACCCGGCAGCCATGATCGGCCAGGCCAGGGCGCTCAAGGGCACCGCCGGCAGCCAGCCGAGGACACCTCCTAGCCCGAGGCCAGCCCCGTGATGAATCCCTAACCACCAAGACAACCGCGAGGTCACCCATGTCCCACCCCAGCCTTCCCGGCATCCAGGTCCCCGACTTCCAGCACGTCCACCTGCAGCGGCTCAAGCTCGCCGCCGACGTCATCCTCAGCGAAGCCCCCGAACTGCCCGCCGGGCTGGAGACCGAGCTACACCTCTACCGCGAACTCATCGAATGCGCCCTCCTGGAGCCCGCCACGACGGCAGCAGCCCCGTAAGCCCCACGCGGCCGGAACTGCGGGGATCTGCGGCATTCCGTGACCTTCCGGCCGCGTGGCCGCCCACGGCCAACACCCACGATCAGCTGGCCCTGTGTGGCTGGGATGCTGGCCGCGAGGGGTGGTGCCCTCTTTCCCGGGAGGGCACCACCCCGTACTTCAAGGACATCGTCGGCTACCCCAGCGACGGCTTCCTCTCGCGAGATCCTCTAACCGTCTGCCCAGTCCGCCTCGTCGTACCATACGACCATCAGGGCCTCTCGGCCGGCGATGCTCTCGATGCGCTCGGCGACGGCGCGGTCGGCTGGCCGCT
>JAICUO010000314.1 GCA_025935815.1 Streptosporangiaceae bacterium | reverse complement strand
CTCCTCGATGAGCTGGCCGACGCCAGCGCGGAGTTCTTCGCGCTCCCGGTGCCCGAGAAGATGGAGATCGCGATGGAGCGCGGCGGCCGGGCGTGGCGGGGCTACTTCCCGGTCGGCGGGGAGCTCACCTCCGGGCAGCCTGACCTGAAGGAGGGGCTGTACTTCGGCACCGAGCTACCCGGCGATGACCCGCGCGTCCAGGCCGGCCTGCCGCTGCACGGCGGCAACCTGTTCCCCGCGCAAGTGCCGCGGCTGCGCCACCTGGTCCTGGCGTACCTGGCGGAGCTGACCCGCGTGGGCCAGTGCGTGCTGGCCGGGGTGGCGCTGAGCCTTGGCCTGGAGGCCGGGTACTTCGCCGAGGGATACACCGCGGACCCGACCGTCTTGTTCCGGATCTTCAGCTATCCGCCGTCAGCGCCGGGCACCGATGGCTGGGGAGTCGGCGAGCACACCGACTACGGGCTGCTGACCCTGCTCGCCCAAGACGACAGCGGCGGCCTGCAGGTCGCCGCGCCGGGCTGGGTCGATGCCCCGCCGGTTCCGGGCACGTTCGTCTGCAACATCGGTGACATGCTCGACCGGCTAACCGGCGGCTGGTACCGCTCGACCCCCCACCGGGTGCGGAACCTCAGCGGCCGCACCCGGCTGTCCTTCCCGTTCTTCCTGGATCCGGGGTTCGCCGATGAGGTCCCGCCGCTGCCGGGCCGGGCCGCCGCCGGCGCGGACGGCAGGCGCCGCTGGGACGGCCAGGACCTGCGCGCGTTCACCGGCACGTACGGCGACTACCTCCTCGGCAAGGTGTCGAAAGTCTTCCCTCAGCTCAGGCAGGACGTCCTGGACGGATAGGCATCCGGGCGAAGCAGTAGCGTGAGCGGGTGGAAACCGCGACGCAGGAACTGCACCGGCTCACGTCTTACTCTCCCGACCGGGACTGGGACGAGCCACCAGATGATCCGCGAGCACGACACGATTTCCAGTCCAACGACTACGCCACCCTCCCCCTTTTCTACAAGCGCTACGCGCCCGGGTTGCCCCGGCTGACGCTCCCCCGGGAACTGCCGACCACGACCGCGCCCGCCCTGACCGTGTTGTCGGGAACCGGGCTGTCGGGGACCGGGCTGTCGGGAACCGGGCTGTCCGGCACCGGCCTGACTGGAACGGGCGGCGTGGACCTGCCCGCGCTGGCCAGGCTGCTGTACTGGTCGGCGGGCATCGTGCGCACCTCCCCGCGGGCCACCTACACGCACTTGTTCCGGGCCGCGGGGTCGGCTGGCGGACGCTTCCCGCTGGACGTGTACGTCGCCGTGCCCGCCGGTTACCCGGGGCTGCCCGAGGGCGTGCACTGCTACGACCCGCTGGAGCACGCGCTGGTGACCGTCGGCCCGGCGCCGGGCGCGGGGGCGCCCACCATCGTCGTCACCGGCATCCCGTGGCGGACCGGGTGGCGGTACGGCGAGCGCGGCTACCGGCACGTGTACTGGGACGCCGGGACGATGCTCGCGCAGACGCTGGCCCTGGCCGACTCGGCCGGGATCGCGACCAGGCTTTACACCCGGTTCCCGGACGCGGACGTGGCCGCGCTGGTCGGCGCCGACCAGGTCCATGAGTGGCCGGTCGCGGTGATCGCGCTTGGCGCCGGCGCGCCCGTTCTCAGGCCGGCCGGGCTGGCCGAGCCGGGCGAGACCGATACCGCGCCGCTGGAGTTCCCGCTCGTCACCGCGGCGCAACGGGCCGGCGACGGCGACATCCTCGGCGACCCCTGGGACCAGGGCGCCGCCGCTGACATCCCCGCGATGGCGCCCGCCTCAGCGGCCGGCTCACCGTCGGCGGACCCGCCCTCGATTGACGCCGTCATCGCCACCCGCGGGTCCCAGCGGCGGATGAACCCCAACCGGGGCCTGCCGCTGGCGACGCTGAGCATCAGCATGAACGTCGCGCTGCGCGGGATCAGCGTCCCGCACTGGGTCGCGGTCCACGACGTGACCGGGCTGGCGCCCGGGCTGTACCGCTGGCCCGACCTGACCACGCCGGTCCGGGACGGCAACCTGCGCGATGAGCTCTACCGGGTCACGCTGGACCAGGCCCTGACGCGGGACGCGGCGTTCGTGGTGATCGCCGCGACGGACGTATCGCGGCTGTCGGACCGTGACTACCGTGAGGCGCAGCTCGCGGCGGGCATCGTCGAGGGCCGACTGCACCTGGCGGCGTACGCGCTGGGCGCCAGCGCGACCGGGATGACGTTCCTCGACAGTGAGATCCCGGCGCTGCTGGGCTCGGGTGAGTTCCCGGACGGCCTGATCTTCACCTGCGTCGGAGTCCCCGACAACACGGCCAAGCCGGCCGGCCCGCCGGGCGCGCCCACCTCGGTCCGCCGGGTCGCCGAGCGGAACGGCTAACGCGGCAGTGCTCCTGACGAAACAATGCCCCTAAAGCGGGCGGGGAGGAGCCGCCGCCGCGATGCTCCGCTGGCACGAGTCATTCCGCATGCTGATCGGTCGATCTCTGATCTTCGCGAAGAGGCTTAAGGGGCTCAAGGTCCGCCGGGGGCTGCGGCTGGCGCCAGATCACCGGGTCGGCGGACCGGGGCGGTGCGACCGCTGGGGGAATGGTCGGGATGGGGCGGCGGAAGCAGCCGCGCAGCACGCGTAGCGCGACGCCCGGCGCCAGCAGCGCGGTGGGCGGGTCCACGAGGTTGAGGACCCGAAGGAACGCGCCGCCGAGCACCGGGTCGGCGGTCGCGCCCAAGTGAAGGCGGTGGACGTAAGCGTTGACGAACCGGACCTTCGGCCCACGGCGCCCCTCGACCTCCGCGAACCGCAGATCCTGGCCGACCGCGATTGACCACGGCCCGTCGATGAGCCGGGCGGCGCCGCGGAAGAATCGCGGCGCCAGGCGATGGGTGCCGCTGGTGGCGAGCAGCCGCCGCAGGAGCAGGGCCTCCAGCGCCGCGACCGTAATGCCCTGGCCGTAGATCGGGTTGAAGCTGCACAGGCCGTCGGCCACCACCAGGTAGCCGTCGGGGAAGCGGCGCAACCGCTCGTACCGACGGCGCACGCTGGTCGGGAAGCGCATCGTCACCGCGTCGGAGGCGGGCTCAGCGGTCCGGATTATCTGGGTAAGCTCGGGCAACGGCAGAGTGCCGGCGAATTCCAGCATCCCCGCGTCGTCGGTTGGCGGCTGCTCGCCAAGCATGCCCATGAGAGCGATCGCGAACCGGTCGTTCTCCATCGCCGCGACGATGCCAGCCCGGGGTGAGCCCGGCGTCGCGTTGGTGATCGCGCCGTACAGATCCCCGATCAGCCCGGGGTGCCGCCGGTAGGTCCGGGTCACATAGGTGACGCCGACCCGTACCTGCTCCTCGGCGGGCCGGTCGTAGCCTAGCTCGCCCAGCCATGCCGGGGTGCCGCATCCCCGACCGCCGGCATCCACGACAAGATCGGCTTCGATGGTCTCTCCGGATACGCGCACGCCAGTGATCCGGCGACGGTCCGGGCTGGTCGTCAGCCCCGACACCGAAGTCTGCGGCCGGATCTCGACGCCAGGTAGCGCGGCGACCCGCTCCCGAACGGCGTGCTCAAGCAGCGGCCGGCTGAGCCCGAGCGCCAGCAGCGAGGACGGTGCCCGACGCATGAGGTAAGCGTCGTTGTGCCAATTGACCTGATCGTGCAGGTCGACCAACGGCGCGCTCGCCCGTTGCAGCTCGCCAGTCAGGCCAGGAAGCAACTCCTCCAGTGCCTCACGCCCCCGGGCGAGCAGGACGTGCAGTTGCCGCCCCTGGGGCACGCCGCGCCGGGCCACCGCCAAGTCCGGCAGCGCATCACGATCGACGAGCACGATTTTCTCGTACGCCTCGCTGAGCACGCGGGCCGCCAGGAGCCCGCCCATGCTCGCGCCGATTACTACCGCCGTGCTGGGGGATGCCATGCACCAGACGCTATGCACGCCGACCTGGACGGACGACTCTCATACTGCTCTGATGTAGGCAACCGGCAGTGCCCCTAACGCAGCAGGGGCCAGGTCAACCGGAGCGCGCCGCCGACGGGGAGCCTGGCCCACTGCCGGCAGGCTGCCTGGACGCCATCCCCGGCCGCGCGGATCTCCGCGTCATCGAGCGCGTCGGCCAGCTCGGCGATTCGCGCGGCCAGCCACGTCTCGCGCTTGGCGCGGGCGCGCAGCCGGTCCCGGACGCCTTGCGGGGTGTCCGGGCCGCGCCGCCACCGGTTGACGACGGCGTCGACCGCCGCCGCCGCGACGCCGTGCCCCGGACCGCCCGCGTCCGGGGCACGGCCAGTGTCCGGGGGACGGCCAGCGGCCAGGGTTGCCCAGCGGCCGTCGTCGATGCCGAACACGGACTCCACGACCAAGTGCGGCAGGTCGTTGACGACCTGCACGGCGATCTTGCGGGTGCCGCCGGCGGAAAGGGTGAGCAGCGCCCAGTCGGCGGCCGGGGTCTCCCCCTTCACGATCGCAACGTCGGTGGTGGCGCTATCGGTGGTGACGCTGTTCTGGGTGGTGACGCTGTTCTTGGTGGTGACGCTGCCCCCCGGCGCCGCCACGTGCGCGACCGTGGCTGTCGCCCGGGGGGACGATCCCCACGGAGTGTCCCATCCGTACCCCCCGAGTATCGTCATGGCCCGTGACGATACTCGCGGGCAGGCCGCGCTCTCGGTATTTCGGCGTCGTGTCCCGCAATTAGCGGCGTGTGCCCGTCTAGGGCCAATCCGGCACTATGCCCGCTTAGCCCGCTTGGCCGGTGCGCGTCAGGTGCTGAAGGCCGGGATCCCGTTGGGCGTGAACTATTTCTTAGTCTTTATAGTCCGGGTACAGGCGCTCGGCGAGCCGCAGCATGGCGTCCCAGGCGAGGCTGGGCTGGCGCTCGCCATCGTCGCCCGCGAACTGGCGGGCGGCGTGCTCGCAGACCTGCGGCGGCGGCAGGACCAGCGGCGCGCCCCCGGCGAGCGCGTCGACCTGGATCTGGCAGGCTCGCTCCAGGTAGAACATGCGCAGGAACGCCTGGCCAGCGGTGCGGCCGACGGTGAGCAGGCCGTGATTGCGCAAGATCATGACGGGCTTGTCGCCCAGGTCGGCGACCAGGCGCTTCTTCTCGTCGGGGCTGACCGCGATGCCCTCGTAGTCGTGGTAGGCGACGCGGCCGTAGAACTCCAGCGACATCTGGTTCAGCGGCAGCAGCCCCTGCTCTTGGGCGGCGACGGCGCAGCCGGCCTTGGTGTGGGTGTGCAGCACGCACCGGGCGTCCTCGCGCGAGGAGTGGATCGCGGAGTGGATGATGAAGCCCGCCCGGTTGACCCGCCACGGCCCGTCGGCAACCAGCTGCCCGTCAAGGCCGACGATGACCAGGCTGGAGGCGGTGATCTCCTCATACAGCAGGCCGAACGGGTTGAGCAGGAACCGGTGCCCGGGGCCGGGGAGCCGGACCGAGATGTGGTTGAAGATGAGGTCGGTCATCTTGAAGTGCGCTACGAGCCGGTAGACGGCGGCGAGCTCACGGCGCAGCCGGAGCTCCTCGGCGGCGTAATCGGCGGCGGTCGCTGGCTCGATGTCGGTCGCGGTCATGGCACGGCATCCCTTCCGGTGGCTCTCCCCTCGACCATAGGCATGGCCGGCGCGCGGGACCAGGTGCCGTGCCCTGAGAAAAGCACGGCCTGGTTGTGCTAAGCGGGCTGGTTCGGGCAGGGTTGGCACGTGGTCATCCCGGTTCATGATGAGAACCCGCTGCGGCGGACGCCGTGGGTCACCTACCTGCTGATCGCGGTCAACGTCGTCGTGCTGGTCATCACGCCGCTGTCGCAGTCATCGGCCATGGGAGTGTCGGGAAACGCCCAGGTGTGCAGGCAGGCGGCGTTCCTCGATCAGTACGGGGCGATTCCCCGCGAGCTGGTCAACGACCGGCCGCTGCCGCTGGTCGCGACGGGGCAGCCGGGATCGGTGCCGGACAGCTGCGTCGTCAGCCGGCCGCCGTATCACAAGGTCCCGGCGCTGTCGGTGCTGTGGTCGATGTTCATCCACGCGGGCTGGCTGCACCTGCTGGGCAACATGCTGTTCCTGCTCATCTTCGGCAACAACATCGAGGACCGCTTCCGCAAGCTCCCGTACCTGGCCTTCTACCTCATCGCCGGGTACGTCGCGGCGTACGGCTTCGCGTTCGCCAACAGCACGTCGGCGCAGCCGCTGGTCGGCGCGTCCGGCGCGATCGCCGGGGTGCTGGGCGCGTACCTGGCTATCTTCCCGCGGGCCAAGGTCTGGTCGCTGGTGCCGTTCTTGTTCTTCATCCCGCTGCGCATCCCCGCCTGGCTGGTGCTCGGCTCGTGGTTCGCGCTGCAGTGGGTGTACTCGGCCGGCTACGCCGCATCCGGGGCGGGGAACGTGGCGTACCTGGCGCACGTCTTCGGGTTCATCTTCGGCTTCATCGTCGGCCTGGCGGTGCGCGCCTTCTCCGGGCCGACCCAGTACCCGGCCTCCCCCCGCTACCGCTGATTCCCCGCTGCCGCCGATTCCCCCGCTGCCGCTGAGCTCCAGCGGGCACGCCATCGCCGGTGCATGATCGTGGGTATGGACGATCTACTGCGGCTACGGCCGATCGCGGAGGAGGAGCTGCCGATCCTCCAGCGGCTAACCCTGGACCCGGAAGCGGCGGGCCAGTACTCCTGGTACGGATGGTTCGACAAGTCGCGGTGGCAGCGACGATGGGACGACAACGAGCTGATCGGGGACGACCTCGGGATGCTGATGGTCGCGCGCGGCCCCGACGCGCTCGGCTTCGTGCAATGGCGGCGCAAGCGCGCGTCGCCGGCGGCGTGGTACCTGGAGCTGGGGATCGCGCTGCTGCCGGAGTTCCGTGGAAAGGGCTACGGCACCCAGGCGCACTCGCTGCTGGCCAGCTACCTGTTCGCGCACACGACAGTGCACCGCATCGAGGCCGCGACCGAGCTTGAGAACCTCGCCGAGCAGAAGGCGCTGGAGAAGGCCGGGTTCACCCGGGAGGGCGTGCTGCGCGAGATCGGCTGGCGCGACGGCGCCTGGCGCGACGGCGTCATCTACAGCCTGCTGCGCACCGACCCGCCGCCCCGCTTCGGCTACGGGGTTACCTCGTAGTCCAGCCAGATCCGGTGGGTGCCGTCGGGGTCGATGCCCATGCCCCCGGTGCCGGTGATGCCGGCCAGCTGCCCGGTACCGCTGGAGGCGACGATGGCGAAGAACTCCGCCGACCGGTCACTCCCGGACGTCGAGGCGGAGTGGACGAAGTTGAACGCGCCGTCCTTGCCGTCGACCGATCCCGCGAAGGACTCCATGGCCACGTAGGTGCCCACGCCCGTCGCGGGGTCGAACGCCGCCGTGAACAAGGTCGCCGAGCGGCCGGCGATACCCCCCTCGAAGTGCTTTTCCATCGTCGAGACCCCAACCGGCAGCGCGGTGGCGATGGCCGGCTCCGGCGCGACGCTGGTCGGGGTGAATGACTTGACGCTGAACGTTCCGCTAGCTCGCATGACCAAACCCTACTGAGCGCCGGGGTGCCCTATCGTGGCGACATGCGCTGGGACATGCTCGCGTCCGGTGAGCGGGAGCGGGAGTGACCGATGGCAGCCGGTGAGAAGCTGGCGCTCGTCTACGCGGGCCAGCCGCTGCCGCCGCCGGGAGCCGCCAGCGTGTTCCTGGCCGGGCCGACGCCGCGATCGGCGGACGTGGCGTCGTGGCGGCCCGCCGCCATCCGCGAAGTCGCCGGCCAGTGGCCGGGCCCGGCGACGCTGTCGGTCTTCATTCCCGAGCCGCTGGACGGGCAGCGCTGGGCCTACTACGACAACCAGATGGCCTGGGAAACCGACGCCCGCGCGATGGCCAGCGCGATCTTGTTCTGGATCCCGCGTGACCTGCGGACGCTGCCCGGCTTCACGACCAACGTGGAGTTCGGCCTCGACGTCACGACCGGCCGCGCGGTCCTCGGGTGTCCCCCGGACTGCCCTAATCCCGAGCGCAACCGCTACCTCATCTGGCTCGCCCGCCGCCACGGCGTCCCGGTGACCGAAACCCTGGACGGCACCGTCGCGGCCGCCCTCGCGATTCTTAGCCGACCCGCGACCGCCGTGTCGCCGACGGCGGCCCGCAGGCTCGCCGCGCCGCCCGGCAGCGTGAAATTCATGAAATGAATCCCGACCTTCATCGCAACGCTCCCGCCCGCCTGCACCATTCGAGCTCCGCCGCGCCTGCTCCTGACCCTAAAGGAGCGTCAGCCGCCATATCGCGGCGGCCGAAGCTCCCTAGGGCGCGAGGGACTTCGAGGCGGGCCAGTGCCATACTGCGGGCATGACGGAAGCAGAGCCAACCAAGAATGAGCCACCGCCGGAGAAGGGCGCCACCCGGCTCGTCGAAGGGAAGCTGCAGGAATTCGACGGCTCCGCGTGGGTGCCGTTTCAGTACCTGCCATCGGCGGGCTCGGGCGGAGACCACAAGCCGATCGTCATTTACAAGTTCTTCACCGATTACGAGGTGGACGGGTGACGACCCCGGCTCAGGGAGCACCTGGCGCCAGTGACCTGCCATCGCCGCTGACGTCGGTCGAGGACATGCGGGCCACGGCGAAGTGGACGCTCGCGGTGGTCGGCGCGACCGGCGCGGCGCTGATCAGCGGCGGACCGCTGGTGGCGGTCGGGCAGGTGCACGGCGTGGCGCACTCGGTCCTGGCCGGCGTCGGGCTGGCGTGCGCGCTGGCCGGCATCTGGCTGGCGATCTGGTTCACCAGCCGGGTGCTGATGCCCCGGCTGACGACGCCCGCCGTCTTCACCGAGCAGCGGACCTCGGCCGTCACCCGCAAGACGTCCCTCAAGCTGGCCTCGCTCACCGAGCAGATCGACAAGAACCCGACGTACTTCTTCGGCGAGCTGGCGACCAGCGTGAGCGACTTGCTCGCCCGCCGGGCCAAGACGCTCGACGCCATGCAGAAGGTCGCCGAGGCCATCGCCGTCTCCGGCGACGTGACGATGAACGCGCAGCTGCAAACGACCCTGGCCCGGCTGCAGTCAGACCTGGCGCGGATGGACGCGGGGCTGCAGTCGCTGCTGCCGCTCGCGCACGCGTGGCTGGTGGAGGCGGACCTGAAGCGGTCCCGGCTGTGGACGCTCGCGGGCGGGGTGGTGGTCGTG